>JACCQV010000312.1 GCA_013813945.1 Deltaproteobacteria bacterium
ACTTCTGGTGGGCTGGATCCACTGCGGGAACGGCCGCGACGAGCTGGCCGCGATCAGCGCCTTCTCGTCGTTCGAATCGTGGAGCCGCTAGCCCGGTTTGAACGGGCGACCTACGGTTTACGAAACCGTTGCTCTACCACTGAGCTATAGCGGCGGGTAGGGGCGGATTCGTACCCGACGAGACGCTCGATTGCAAGAGACGGTCAGCGCGGTAGTAGGGCGATGACGTTCGGCAGATTCCAGAAGGCCTGGTTGCTGTCGTTCTCGACGAAGTTCGTCTCGTAGCTGCCGACCCGGGCGAGCTCCGCATCGGGGCCGCGCGCGACGAGGGAGGCCTCGGGGCCGCCTTCGAGGAACAGGGCGCCAACGAGGTCGTGGGTGGCGAGGGAGCCACTGAGCTCGGCCATCGTGACGGCGGCGCGTGCGTGGAGAAATACGATGCGGCCCGCCCGATCGAGGCCGATCGCGGCGGCGGAGTATTGCTTGGGATCTTTCCAGGGCAGGGCTTCGCCCGAGCAGCCGAGCAGTCGGTAGCTCTGGACGATCGAGTGATAGCGAGCGCGCAGCGCGGCGAGATCGAAGTCGGGGCAGTCGCGGCCGGCGAGCTGGATCGGGGGATCGGTCGCATTGACGGGATCCCAGGCGAGGTAGCCGCTCATCTTGGTGTTGTCGTTGCTGCGGAGCGTGCCGTCGGTGACGATCATGCCGACGGGTTTGCCCGAGGCGTGGAACATGCCGGCGTTGGTGACCGCCGCGAGGTGGAAGGTCTCGCGCCAGCCCGTGGCACTGCGGGCGCCCGCTTCGTCGGCGGCGGAGAGCACGCGGAGCGTGAAGCGCGTGGTGTCTGCGCGCACGACGTCGATGCATGGTGGGCCACCCGCGGCGGGCGTGGCGGCGATCGGCCAGCGCTCGACGGCCAGACCGGAGCCCAGGTTGTGGACCTCCGTCGGGCACGGCAGCAGAGGCGAGGTGGGAACCGGCTCGCGAACCGCGGGGGCCGTCGGCGCCACGACGGGGGCGCTGGTGGATTCACTGCGGCCGCACGCGACGAGCAGCAGCAGGAGCGCCAGCGGTCTCACGGGGCGTCAACGCGCAACCCGGGGACGTCATTCCTGGAAAATCTTACGGCTCGCGAAGCGAGAGACCAGCGTCGACCGCCGTGACGAAGGGGACGAGTGAGTCGCCGGTCCACGCGGCGCGGATGAACGCGACGGCGTCGGCACCGGCGGTCGCTGCCTCGCGGGCACGATCGGGAGAGTCGATGCCGCCGACGGCGACGAGGCGCGCGGTGCCGTGCGGCGCGGCGAGGACGGAGGTGCCGAGCGGCGTGACATCGGGCTTGCCCGGCGTCGCCCAGATCGGGCCGAGGTGCATGAGGTCCGCGCCGGTGTGCGCGTCGGGCGCGTGGCGCGAGACACCGATGATGCCCTCGAACTGCGCGCGCGCGTCGGCGATCGAGATGCCGGCTTCAGGAAGATGGATGGCGATCGCGCCCGCGGCGATCGCGACGTCGATGCGGTCGTTGATGATCACGCGGGTGTAGCGGCGCGCGACCTGGATCAGCTCGAGCAGGAGCTTGCCGTCGAGATCTCTTTCGCGAACCTGCACGAGGACGGAGCCGGGTGGGCAGCCGCGGACCGCGCGCTCGATCGCGGCGCCGAACGCTTCGGGGGTCTCGCCCATGAGCCGGCGATCGGTGATCGCGACGACGCGGATGGACTCGAGCACGGTCGGACGCTACTCGATCAGGCCGCTGGTCGGGGAGGACGCGTTGGCGTAATCGCGGCGCGGCATGCGACCCGCCAGGAAGGACTTGCGTCCGGCGTCGATGGCGAGCCGCATCGACTCCGCCATGAGGACGGGGTGCGTGGCGCCGGCGATGCCGGTGTTCATGAGGACCGCGGCGCAGCCGAGCTCCATCGCGATCGCCGCGTCGGACGCTGTGCCGACGCCGGCGTCGACGATCACCGGGATCGTGACGTTCTCGATGATCAGGCGGATGTTGTGCGGGTTGCGGATGCCGAGGCCCGAGCCGATCGGAGCGGCGAGCGGCATGACCGCGAGGCAGCCCGCTTCCTCGAGGCGCTTGCACGTGATGAGGTCGTCGGAACAGTAGGGGAGGACCTTGAAGCCCTCCTTGACCAGGCGACGCGCAGCCTCGACGGTCGCGGTGTTATCCGGGAACAGGGTCTTGGGATCACCGATGACCTCGAGCTTGACGAGCTCGTCCATGCCGAGCTCACGCGCGAGATGAAGCGTGCGAATCGCTTCGTCTGCGGTGTAGCAGCCGGCCGTGTTCGGCAAGAGGATGTACTTGCTCCGATCGACCGCATCGAGGACGGTGGGCTCCTTGCTCGAGAGATCGACGCGACGCAGCGCGACGGTGACGATCTCCGCGCCCGAGGCGGCGAGGGCAGCGCGCGTCTCATCCAGGGATTTGTACTTGCCGGTACCGACGATGATCCGCGAGGTCAGCGAGCGGTCTCCGAGCTTCCAGGTATCGATCACGTTCAGCCTCCTCCGACGAAGGTCACAACTTCGAGCCGATCGCCCTCGGTGAGCAAGGTCGTTGCGTGCTCGGCGCGCGGGATCACCTCGAGGTTGCGCTCGACGGCGACGCGCTTGTCCCCGAGGCCAAGCTCACCGAGCAGCGCGAGGACCGTCGTACCCTCTGCGACCGTGCGAGCTTTACCGTTGACCACGACGTCGATGCTCGTCGACACGGCGCGGAACCTACCACCGTTGACGCGGCCAGCCACGCCAACGCAGTTGTGACGACCACGACATCCATGCCGTGGTGATGATCGGTTTTGTGAAGTGAGAGTCACACTCCCGAGGACGCTGCACTGCGGCAACCGTCGGTAACCATAGGGACCATGTGCGATCTCGCACCCGGGCACGGCGCTGGCAGAGAAGGGATGCGTGGGTCCGTTCCACAGGAGCCTAACCAAATGAGTCTAGGAATTGCTCGTCCTGCAGCCTTCTCCCCCGCCACCATGCCCATCCGGGCAACGCCAGACCCGCGTCTGACGGGCGAGGATCCAGCTCGGATCCGGGCAACGATCGCGAGGGCACCGCTGTTTGCGGCGCTTCCGATCTCGGCCATCGAGGATCTGACGGCACGTGTCGTCGTTCGTAAGGTCGCGGTGGGTTCGGCTGTCGTCGCGCAAGACGAGCCGGGCGACGCGATGTTCGTGATCATGAGCGGTCGCGTGAAGGTCGTGATCTTCGGTGAGAGTGGGCGCGAGGTGACGCTGTCGATCCTCCGCGCGGGTGACTCGTTCGGTGAAATGTCGCTGTTCGATCAGGCTCCGCGCTCTGCGCACTGTCTGGCGATCGAGCCGACAATCCTCCTCGTGCTGTCGCGCGAGGATCTGATGCGGCACATGGCGTCGCATCCGCGAACGTCGGTCAATCTGCTCGGTGAGATGGCGCGGCGGCTTCGCCGTGCCGACGAGACGATCGCGCAGCTCGCGCTGTGCGACGTCAACGAGCGCCTCGTCCACCGGCTCGTGGCGTTGGGCCGCGAGGAAGGCGCGTCGGGTCCCGAGGGTCTGGTGGTGCGCCGCCGGCCGACGCAGCAGGAGCTCGCGAACATGATCGGAAGCTGCCGCGAGACCATCTCGCGCGCCTTCAACCAGCTCGCGCGCGATGGCCTGATCATCCCGCGTGGCCGCTCGCTGGTCGTGACGCCCGCGTTGATCGAGAAGGCCGAGAAGAAGCGGGCAGCCTGAGCTGACGAACGATGCTGGGTGCCGAGCACCTGGTCACCGCGCCCTGCACGTGCAGGGCGTTGGTCGTTTCGGGCTGCGAGATCGCCGTAAAAGGCCGGGGAATCGACCGGTTAGCTTGACACGGGAGCGCTGCGGGCATCAGATCCGGGGGATGACCGCGTCGACGATGATCCGGCGCACTCGCGTCGAGGTCGACCTCGCGGCGATCGTCGCGAACGCGCGTACGGTGCGCGCCCTCGCGGGCACCGAGCTCTACGCCGTGGTCAAGGCGGATGCGTACGGGCACGGTGCCATCGCGGTCGCGCAGGCGCTCACGCGTGCGAAGGCAGTGTCGGGATTCGCGGTCAGCCTCGTCGAGGAAGGCGTCGCACTGCGCGAGGCCGGCATCGTGGCGCCGATCCTCGTCATGGGTCCCAGTCAGCACGGTGGCGAGGACGAGATGGTGATGGCGAGCCTGACGCCCGCGATCGGGAGCGAGGAGGACCTCGCCGCGATCGCTGCCGTCGGGATCCGGCGCCAGCGCGGGATCGAAGCCCACCTCAAGATCGACACCGGGATGGGCCGGCTCGGCGTGCCGGTCGAGCGCGCGGCGGAGATGGCGATCGCCGCAAAGAACAACGGCATCCAGATCGTTGGCCTGATGACGCACTTCGCGTGCGCGGATACCGATGCGCCCGAGGATCCGGAATCGATGACCCGCGACCAGCTGCGCCGGTTCGCCGAGGCAGACGCGGCGGTGACCGCGACCGGAGCGCCGATCAAGATCCGTCACGCGGCGAACAGCTCGGGCGGGCTGTTGTTTCCCGAGGCACGGTTCGATCTCGTGCGCAGCGGCATCGCGCTCTATGGCAA
>JACCQV010000326.1 GCA_013813945.1 Deltaproteobacteria bacterium
GATTCGCGCTGTGCGGCTGCACGGTGGCCCCGGGCTTAGACTTCGCGGACTTCGAGCTCCCGCCGCGGCAGGAGCTCCTCGCACGCTTCCCGGCACACGCGCCGCTGGTCACGTCCCTCACGCGCGCGTGACGGCGCGCGCGAGGCTCGTTTCGCTCCTCAGTTCTTCACGAACTTGAGCGTCATGCGATCGCTCTCGCCGATCGCCTGGTACTTCGCCTTGTCGGTCTCGCCCTCGCGGAAGTTCGGCGGCAGCGTCCAGACACCCTTCGCGTAGTCCTTGGTGTCTTTCGGGTTCGCGTTGATCTCGGACTTCTCGACGAGCTCGAAGCCCGCCGCCTTGACCTTCTCGATCACCCAGTCCTCCGCGAGGTAGCCCGAGTCGGCCGTATCCTCGCCCTTGGTGCCGGGCTTGCCGCGGTGCTGCTCGACGCCGAACGTGCCGCCGTCCTTGAGGACCGCGTGCACGGCGGCGAGATACGCATCGATCTTCTTCGAGCGCTGCCAGTTGTGGATCTCACGCATCGCGATCACGAGGTCCGCGCTGCCGTCGGGGCCCATCTTGGGTGCGGCGTCCGTGAGCGTCACGCGCTCGACCTTGCCGAACAGCTCGGGCGACTTGGCGAGGAACTGGTCGAGCCGCTTGCCGTAGACCGTCGACATCTCGGTCGCCGGACCGTTGGTGTCGGGGCCAGCCACGATCAGCTTGCCGCCGTTCGCGAGCATCGGGGCAAGGAGCTCGGTGTACCAGCCGCCGCCCGCGCCGACCTCGACGACGGTCTGCGTCGGCGCGAGGCCGAAGAACATCAGGCTCTCGATGGGGTGACGGGCCGCATCGCGCTCGCCGTGCTTCGGTATCCGGTGCGGGCTCGCGAGCATCGCCGTCAGCGCCTCTTTCGCGTCCTTGTACTTCGCGTCGCGTACCGCGGTCGCCTGCTTCGTGAGCTCCGGCGTCCATCGCTTCGTCTCCTCGGCAGCCTCCTCGTCGGCCTTCTTCAGGCCTGCGGCGACGCGCTCGGCGGGAGACGGTGCGGCATCGGCCGGAACGGTCGCCGCGGCCGAGCCGGAGCCGGTTGCCGAGCCGGTGGTCGGAGTCGCCTCCGGTGCGGTCTCCTTCTTCTTGCAGGCGGCGGTGGCCAGGGACAGGGACAGGATCGCGAACAACACCTTGCGCATGGGCCGCACCTTACCGGGATCCGGTAGGGCGGACGATCTGCAACACGCTAGTTCACAGTGCGCGGCACGGGATCGATCAGGAAACTTCGGCGACTGAACCGCCCTACGCCCGAATGGCTTCACACCGCCGGGCGTTACAGGTATGAGGTCGTAACCAGAGGTCGTCATGGCGAAGCTCACAACCATCGAAGGCTGTCTCACTGCGATTGTCACGCCGTTCAAGGGCGGCAAGGTCGACTTCGACGGGCTCGCGAAGCTCGTCGACTGGCAGATCGAGCAGGGCGTCGACGGTATCGTCGCCGTCGGCACGACCGGCGAGTCCGCCACGCTCGACGTCCCGGAGCACGTCGCCGTGATCGCAGCGTGTGTCAAGGCCGCGAAGGGCCGCGTCCCGGTCGTCGCCGGCGCCGGCGGCAACGCGACGAGCGAGGCGCTCGAGCTGACGAAGGCATCCGAGGATGCAGGCGCCGATGCGCTGCTCCACGTGACGCCCTACTACAACCGACCGAGCCAGGAAGGCTTGTTCCGTCACTTCGAGGCGATCGCGAAGTCCACGAAGCTCCCGATCATCCTCTACAACGTGCCGACGCGCACCGCGTGCGACCTGCTCACCGAGACCGTCGTTCGCCTCGCGGACTTCGACAACATCATCGGGATCAAGGACGCGACCGGCAACCTCGTGCGCGGGAGCGAGCTCGTGGCGAAGGTCGGCGATCGGCTGACGATTCTCTCCGGTGACGACGGCACGACGTTCCCGCTTTACGCCTGTGGAGCGCGTGGCGTGATCTCCGTCGTCTCGAACGTCGCACCGCGCGCGATGAGTGACATGTGGGACGCCGTCAAGGCGGGCGACTGGGCGCGTGCGAAGCAGCGCCACTTCGAGCTGCGCGTGCTCAATCAGATGCTGTTCTTCGAGCCGAGCCCGGCACCGACGAAGGCCGCACTGTCGATCCTCGGGCGCTGCTCGACCGACGTTCGCCTGCCGCTGGTGTCCGCGACCCCCGCGCTCGTCGAGCAGCTGCGGGCCGAGCTGCACGTTCAGGGCATGCTGTGACGGCACGCGTCTGCGTCCTCGGGCCGTCGGGCCGGATGGGACGCGCGCTGCTCGACGCTGCTGCAGGCCGGACCGACGTCAAGATCACCGCCGCGGTGGATCGCCCGGATGCGGGCGGCCTCGGCACGCAGGTCACCGATGGCGTGGCCGCGAGCGCGGATCTCGTGAGTGGCCTCGACGCGGCCGATGTCTACATCGACTTCACCTCGCCCGCGTCGACGCGTGCCGCCGCGCAAGCCGCGCACGCCAGCAAGCGACCCGCGGTGATCGGAACCACGGGGCTGTCCGCGGCGGACGACGCCGTGATCGCGCAGCTCGCCACGGTCGCACCGATCGTCGTTGCCGCGAACTTCTCCCTCGGCGTGAACCTGCTGCTCGGACTCGTCCAGCAGGCGGCACGCGCGCTCGGGCCTGACTGGGATGCCGAGGTCGTCGAGACGCACCATCGGGCCAAGCGCGATGCGCCCTCCGGGACGGCACTGATGATCGCCCACGCGATCGCCGCGGGGCACGGCTCCAGGTACGACGAGGTCAAGCGCCACACGCGCGACGGCGATGTGGGAGCTCGGCCGCGTGGCGAGATCGGGGTCGCCTCCGTGCGTGGTGGCGACGTGATCGGGGAGCACACGGCGACGTTCTTCGGCTCCGCCGAGCGGATCGAGATCAGTCATCGCGCGACCTCCCGAGCGATCTTCGCAGCCGGCGCACTGCGCGCCGCGGCGTGGGTCGTCGGCAAGCCGCCGGGCCGCTACGACATGCTCGACGTTCTCGGCCTGAAGTGAGTGCCGAAACGATGCTAGGCTCACTCGGCCGATGACCGCGACCGAGCGCATCACGATGGTCGTCCTCAACGAGGACGGCTCCCGCGACAAGTTCACGCTGTCGTCGTGGGTCGGCATCCCGCGCAAGCACGAGCTGATGTGGATCGGCGACGACCCGTACATGATCATCGAGGTCGAGTACGCGGTCTCCGAAGGATTCTTCGGCGCGCGCTCGATCGATGCTGCCGGCGTCTATGTGCGCCGGCTGACCAAGGACGAGCAGGACGCGGTCGCGCGCCGGCTCGCGAATCCGGTCCGCGGCAAAGACGAACAGCCGTTCCGGCCGTAGCGATCGCGAGCTCTCAGCGATAGCGCGCGAGCGTCACCAGCTCGGTCGGCGTCTCGATCCCCTTGAGCGCCACGCCCTCGAGGTGGACCAGGTCATCGCGATCGAGCAGCGCCGCGAGCTCCCCGGTGAGCAGCAGGGGCGTCCTCTGCGCGGTGCACTGGCCCTGGACGCGCGCGGCCATGTTGACGGCGGGTCCGATCACGGTGAAGTCGAGACGATCGCGGGCGCCGATGTTGCCGTAGAACACCTCGCCGACGTGGAGCGCCAGCCCCATTCCGAGCTCGCGGCCCAGCGCTGGGCCCTTTGCCTGCGCAACGTCGGTCGCGAACCGGTCGAGCGCCGCGACCGCCGCGGTGACTGCGCGGCGTGCCGAATCGGCTGCGCCGGAGCCCGCGACCGGAAAGATCGCGAGCATCGCATCGCCGATGAACTTCAGGATCTCGCCCCCGTGATCGACGACCGGTCCGGACACCGCCTCGAAGTAGGCGTCGAGGAGCTGGAGCATCTGATCGGGCGGCAGCGCCTGCGACAGCACCGTGAAGTCGCGCAGATCGCAGAACCAGATTGCGGCGTGGATCTGCTCGCCGTGCCCGCGGCGCACCCTGCCGGCCTGAACGATCTGCGCTGCGTTCGGCCCGAGATAGGTCCGGAGCACCGAGCCGATCGTCAGCCGCGTCGAGCGGAGCCGGATGACGCTGGCAACGGCAGGGTGGATCGCGTCGAGGATCGCGATGTCCTCGGCGGTGAACCCGCCCCCACGGGCGATCGCGTACGAGACGAACGAGCGAACGTTCGGACCGAGATCGATGGGCTGGGCCAGATAGTCGGTCGCCCCTTGACGGGAGAGCCCATCGATCGGCTGGAACTTCGAACCTTGCTCGATGCGGTCTCGGATCGTACCCGAACCGCCGTAGATCGCTTCGACCACGCTACCGATGTAGTGAGCCTGCGCGAGGTCGCCGTACGGCCGATCGCGGATCTGAACGCCGAGGTCAGCTTCCCAGCTGATGTTGCGAGCCCACACGACCGGATCGATCGGACGGAAGCTGGCGCTGACCCGCACGAGCGGGATTCCCGCATCAACGAGCAACCGCGCGAGGCCGGCGATCAGCTCGTCGTCGGAATCGCGATCGCGAGCGAAGTCGAGCGCCCAGCCGACGACGCGGTCCCGCGTGGTGTCAGTGCGAGACGACGACGTCATATGCATTGCCTCCACCACGATAGAACTTCCAGTAGCGGTCGAAGGTCACGGCACCGAACAGATTGATGACCACACCCACCACGATCAGCGTCCTTGCAAAGCCGCGAAGCGGACGGCCGCCGATCGCGATCAGCATGACGAGGAAGACCAGGTAGTCCAGGCTGAACCGGTAGCCGAACTGGAACCAGCCGCTGTTCTGATAGAACAGCGAGGGCAGGGCGACAGCGGCCACGGTGATCCACAGCGCGCGGTGCATCACGTTCTTGTCGCGCGGCCACAGCACGTACAGCAGGAGCGGCGTCGTCACCCACATCGCGAGCCCGTGGCCGCTGATCTGGACCCAGGGCTCGCGTGGCAGGGCCTCGGGGAGCAGCGTCAACGCCACCGCGAGGTTGCGGCCGAGGTAGTGATAGCTCGCGAGACCGTACTGTTCGATCTGCACCTGCTGGCGAACGTCGAGGTAGCTGTGACCGAACTCGGTGAACGACCCGAACCGTACGTAGTTGAAGATCATGCCGGCGATCGCGAACCCGACGATCGGTGCCGCGAACTGCAGCAGGGGGCGCACGAGGCGCTTGCGAACGGCGAGCTTGCCCGCGCGCAGGTTGAGGCTGCCCGACGCACCTGCCTCCGGCGGCGCCTCCTCACCCTCGGCAGCGACCACGCGCGACGCCATTCGCCAGGCCTCGAGCACGAACAGCGGGAACATGAACGCCATCGGCGTGCGCGTCAGCGCGGCGGCGCCAAGTGCGAGCCCGGCGAGCACCGGATGCCGCGCTTCGATCGAAGCCCACGCATATGCGAGTGCGAGCGCGACGCCGACGACGTGCGCCGTGTACCAGACCTTGCCCTGGACCGCCGAGAAGAACAGCACGCTGCCGAATGCGAGCAGCGCGACGAGCCACAGGTCATCGCGCACGCTGCGCTTCGACAGCCCGGCGTCGGCGAGGCGCCGCAGGACGAGTAACAACAGGGGCAGGATCAGCGCGGCGATCAGCAGCGTCGGGATCACGTCGTTTCCGTTGCGGCCCTGGATCACCGCCGACGGAATCATCAGCGCGGCGGGGAACGGGGGGAACGAGGTGTAGAGCGTCTGCGCCGTGCTCTGGCGTACGCGCGCGAGCGGGAGCTCGGTGCCATCGAGCAGCTTGAACATCGGGCGCGTCTTGAGCCGACGCCCCTCTGCCTCGGTGCCATCGTCGAGCACGACCGTCTCGACCTTCGCCCAGTCATCGCCCTTCGCAGGCGGCGCGATCGAGGCTCGCCCGGCAAGCCACGCGTCGGCCTGGTACACGAAGTGCGGCGCCCCGGACTGGCGACCCACGCGATCCCACGCAACTGCCCCGTAGACGGCCAGGCCGATCACGAACAGGGCGGCATACACGCGCACCCGGTGACGTTAGAACGCCCGCGGGCCGCGTGGTAGTTTGAGCGCGGTCTCGTGGCAGCATCCGACGAAGCGGGGCGGGGCGGACCGCGACGGTGGCACATCGTGCCGGCGCTCGTGCTCGTGGTGGTCGCGGTGTGGGAGATCCTCGCAACCAGAGCCGCCGCGACCTCGGTCTCCGACGACGCCGACTGGGCGCGGGCCGCGACGGTCGTGCGGGCGGGGTATCGGCCCGGCGACCTGATCGTCTTCGCTCCGAGCTGGGTCGATCCGGTCGGCCGCATGCACCTCGGGGATCTGATCCCGATCGACGTGGCGGCGCGGATGGATGCCGCCAGGTTCGGCCGGATCTGGGAGGTCGCGATCCGCGGCGCGAGGTCGCCTGACACCGCGGGCCTGACCCCGCTCGCGATCCACGAGGTGGACGGCGTCGAAATCCGCCGTTACGAGCGTGTCCCGGTCGAGGTAGTCGCCGACCTTCGCGATCGGCTGAGCACCGCGACCGTGGCGAAGGGCGGCCGTGGTCCGACGCTGGAGCTCGCCGAGGTCGGGTTCGCGCCGCATCGCTGCATCCAGGTCGTGCCGACCCCCGATATCCCGATGCAGATCACGTTTCCCGGCGTCCCGCTCGGCACGCAGCTCGTCGGGTACGTCGGGATCGCGGACGTGTTCACTCGGCGAGACAACCGAGCGGCCGCGCAGCTCGAGGTCGAGATCGGCGGGCGTGTGATCGCGCGCGCAAGGGCCGGCGTGGACGACGGCTGGGTGAGGTTCGCCGGCACGACCACACCCGGCGCTGCGGACATCACGATCGTTGCGCGATCGGCGGGCGCGAATCGGCTGATCTGCTTCGCGGTGGAGACCCGGCGATGAAGACCGGGGCCCTCACCGAACGGCTCGTTGGCTGGATCCTCGCGCTGCTCACGACGATCGTCGTCATCGGCAACCAGCAGGACGTCGGCGTCGCTCGCGACGAGGTGGTCTACATGCAGCACGGCTCGCGCTACGCCGACTGGTGGCTCGGGTTCGGCAAGGCGGACATCACCAAGACCTTTGGCGGGCCGGGCGCGACCGACAACAACCGCGAGCACCCGCCGCTGATCAAGACGTTGTTCGGGCTCTCCGAGAAGCTGTTCCACGACAAGCTCGGCGTCAACGAGGTCACGGCATATCGGATCCCGACGGCGATCCTGCACGGCATCTGCGTGCTGCTCGTCTACTTGATGGCGCTCGCGTTGTGGGGGTTCGCGGAGGCGGTCGCCGGTGCGCTGCTGCTGTTGCTGTTGCCGCGCGCGCTGTTCCACGCCGGACTGGCAGCCTTCGATGCTCCGATCATGACGTTGTGGTTCGCGACGATCTACGCGTACTGGAAGTGCCTCGATGGCCGGAAGTGGCCATGGCACGCGGGCGTCGTGTTCGGGCTCGCGCTCGCGACCAAGCACAACGCGTTCCTGTTGCCGTTCGCGATCGGCGCGCACTACGTCGTGCTCGGGATCCGCAACCGGGCGGCCGGCTGGCGAGGCATCGTGCTTCATCGCTGGCGCGTGCTGGCTTCCTTCATCGTGCTCGGACCGCTGATGCTGATCGCGGTGTGGCCCTGGCTGTGGTTCGACACGTACCAGCATGTGCGCGACTGGATCGTCTTCCACACGACGCACGTCCACTACAATTTCGAGTACCTCGGGGACAACTGGAACGCGCCGCGCTTCCCGTGGCACACCGCGCTCGTCACCACGCTGTTCACGGTGCCGGTCGTCACGCTGGTCGCGGCTGCACTCGGTGCGGTGAGCTGGTTCGTGCGCCGCACGCAGGTCACCGAACCAGCGCGGGCACCCGGGCTGCTGCTCGCACTCTCGGCCGTTGCATCGATCGGCCCGTTCTTTCTCGGGACCACCCCGATCTTCGGCGCAGAGAAGCACTGGATGCCAGCACTTCCGTCGATCTGCATCGCTGCCGGTGTCGGTGTGGTGTGGGCCGCGCGACTCGCGATCGGATCCATCCAGACGCTGCGGCCGCTGCCCGATCGTGCACGCTCTGCGATCCTTGCCGGTGTGGTCTTGCTCGTCGTATCGGCGTCGGCCGTCGAGACGCTGACCGCGCAGCCCTACGCACTGACCTGGTACAACGCGCTCGCGGGCGGTGCTGCGGGCGGCGCCGACCATGGGATGAACCGGCAGTTCTGGGGCGTCGCGGCACGTGGCGTGCTGCCGGCGCTCGCGGCCGAGGCACCCGCTGCCGGCGCGCCCGCGCGTCACGTCTATACCCACGACGCCGCGCCGGCGTGGGGCATCTATCACCGCGTCGGCCTGATCCCGCGCTCGTTACCTGACGCGGGCTGGGAGCAGGGCGGGATCGATCGCAGCAAGCTGGCACTCGTCATCCACGAGAAGCACTTCAACCGGCACGACTACCTGATCTGGAAGTCATACGGCACCGTGCAGCCGATGTTCGTCCTGCGCGCGAACGGGGTGCCGGTCGTCAGCGTCTACCGCCGACGCTGACGGTGGACAAGGTCGACACGAACGCGGACAAGTCGATCTCCTGGGACGAATTTCAGGCGGTGGCCGGGGGCTGACTAACCCCAGGGATCGCTTGTGTTGACCTCGTAGGCGTAGGCGTAGGCGTCTGCGTAGGCG
>JACCQV010000358.1 GCA_013813945.1 Deltaproteobacteria bacterium
GGCCATCGCCGGTTTCCGGGTTCCCCCCATCGGGGCGGACCCCACCGTCGTCGGGCGCGGCATCGTCGGGGAGTGCAGCGTCGGGAACGCCGGCATCGGGAGGCGGATCGCTCCCCGGCTCGAGGACGACGGAGTTGTAGGTCTGGATCCCGGAGTCGACGGTCTGGCACTGCTTCTTCGTCTTGAACCCGGTCTTGCGCACCGTGACGCAGGCGAGCCGCGGTGTGACGCCGGTGAAGTTGTAGAACCCGTCCGCTCCCGTGGTGACGACGCGCAGATCGTCGAGCGTGACCTGGGCACCGGAGATCCGGGTGCAGTTGAACACGCTGGTCTGGCAGATCAGGCCGACGAGCTCGCCGGCCGGCAGCATCCCGTACTTGACCGCCAGGTGATTGGCGACCCGGCGCTCGATCCCGTCGGACGGCGAGCTCACCACGGTGCCATCCACGACCAGTGTCGACGAGCTGCCGCTGTCGAGCGCCATCGCCCAGGACGCCTGACGCGCCTGCATGAACGCAGCGAGCTCGGCCATCGTCAGCCCGATCGAGCCGCTCTGCCAGCCGTCGACCGTGACGAGCCACATCCGATTGCCGTCCGCCGATAATCCGATCGCCGACCGCGGTGCCCGCTGGCACGGGACCGTCAGCGGATCCATGCACGCGAACGATGTCTCGACACTGCCCGCGCGCACCAGCAGCGGGCTACCGCCGATCGCACCCTGCGTGCCCTCGGGCAGCTCGTCGGGCTCGACGGTGAGCTCGGGCGGAACGATCGCCGCCTGGGTGCGCTCGCCGACGCGGCGCAGGTGAAACAGCGCGAGCTGCGCGTTGTCGGCCGTGTTGGTCCACGGCGTCGAGTCGCCGATCGCGAGCCCGCGCGGTGTGTAGTCCGCGACCGCGAAGGCATCTCCATTGATCGCGACCTGTGCGGCCTTTCGCGTGGCGAAGCCGCTCGTCGTGATGCCCTCGTCGGACTCCTTGGTCGCGTAGAGCGCGATCTCGGCGGACGTCAGATCGATCTCGACCACGACGATCCGCGCAGGCACCGCACTGTCGACCCAGCGTTCGAGGTGGATCCCGGGATGCGGATCGCTCTGCATCGTGCGCACCGGTGCCGCGACCGCCGAACCGGCGGCAATCGCGACGAGGAGGCAGGCGAAGCGCATCAGCGGAGCATACCGAGGTTCCTCGGCAGCGGGGCCGCGATCACGATGCTAGGTCGGCTCGGACGCGATCCACAGGGGGTACGCGCGTGGCTTCGCCTGCTCGCGGACCTCGAGGATCTTCCCGCGGGCGGCAGCAGCCGGGAGCCGGGCGACGACGGCGCGACCCTCGGTGTGGATCTTCATCGTCAGCGCCTCCGCGGCCTGCTCGTCGATCCCGAACACCGTATGCAGCGCCTCGATCACGAATTCACGCGTCGTGTAGTCGTCGTTCCGGAGCGCGACGTGGACCTCGGGACCGGAGCCGCTGATCGCCGGCTCGCGGCAGCCGTGGGCGAGGGTGAACAGCATCGCGACCGGATCGAGCTTCGCCTCCTCGAGCATCGGGACCACCTCGGACCGGGCGAGGTATGCCCACAGGTCGATGCAGGTCGCCTTGCGCTTGCCGTGGATCGCCACGGACAGCGCGAACGACAGCACCTGCTGGGCGTCCTCGGTCATGACGCGCGCCTCCCCGACGGTCGCATCGAGCCGCGCGAGCACACGATCCTCCAGCGCCTCGACATCACCACCATGGCTTCGCATGGCCTCGGCCATCGCCTCGTCCTGGAGCAGGCCGTAGAGCAGGTGGAACGAGGTCAGCGTCTCGTGCGAGCGCGAGCGCGCCTCGTGCTGCGCGACGTGGAGCACCACCTCCGCATCGGTGTCGAGCGATGACGTGAACGTGCGGTGCGCGCGCGCCCAGCGGAGACGCTGCCACCAGACAGCGCCAAATCCGGCGGCGATGATGGCGACGACCGCTTCCACCAGGGAACCTTGCCGCCGATCTGCCGTGCTGTCTACCGAGGGGACATCGCCTGGTTGGAGATCACGGCGACGAGCGGCTGGATCAGGCGGATTTCCTTGCCGGGTCCCGGTACGTAGAGCACCGCCGTGACCTGCTGATACCCCTGCTTCTTGAAGGCGATCGTCACGGCCTTGCCGGCCGACAGCGTCGTGAGTGCGAGCGGCGTCGTTCCGACGGGCGTACCGTCAATCGAGACGCTCGCAC
>JACCQV010000386.1 GCA_013813945.1 Deltaproteobacteria bacterium
GGCGGAGGCCGCCGCCGCTGTCGCAGCAGCCGAGGCGGAGGCCGCCGCCGCTGCCGAAGCCGCTGCTGCGGAGAAGGCTGCCGCGGAAGCCGCCGCTGCACCACCCGAGGGCGCAGGTGGCGAGGCCACCGGCGAAGTTGCGGTCGTCGCCCCGTCGGTCGAGGGCTCCGTTGGTGGCTGGTCTCAGCGCGTCATCGATCGTCCTCTCAATCTACTCGCGGGCATGATCCGCGTGGACGCGGCGCTCGGCGTCGCCAAGATCACGATCACCACCCCGGGCATCCCACCGGCTGGGCCCACGACCTCGTCAGCCACGGGTGTCGGTCTCAATGTCGGCGCCGGCTACGGCATCAGCGACAAGCTCGAGGCAGGCGTCAGCTACGGCATCTCGCTCAAGGAGTTCGAGGCCAAGGGCCCCCTGGCGCTCTACGGTCTATTCGGCATCGCGCACAGCGAGAAGATGCGGCTCTCCGCCGGGGCGCAGTTTGGCTACAACCTCGCTTCGGAGCGGATCGGAATCGGCGCTGGACTCGCGTTCCAGTATCACCTCGGCGCGAACATGATGGTTTACATGCCGCCGACGCACCTCCAGATCGGCCTGGATCCGACGACGGCGTCCATCAGCCTTCCCGTCGGCTTTGGCTTCCAGGCGACCGACAACATCTTCGCGGCCGTCGAGACCAACCTGTTCGACATCGGTCTCAAGCCGTCAGGCTCGGCGTTCATCGGTGCGGATCGCACGCCGCTGACGTTCCTTGCGTCCTACTCGCCGTCCAACAAGATGGACCTCGGCGTCTCGATCGGCGCCCCGAACATCCCCGACATCGCCGACCTGTTCGTGTTCTCGGCCTTCGCCCGCCTCTACCTCGGCAACGTGCCGACGCGTGGCGCAGCGGCCGCTGCGGTGGTGACCGACCCGACGACCGACGCGCCTCCGCCAATGGAGTGATCGCGGCGACGAACGCATCCTTAGCTTGAGGGCATCGGCTGACACCGGTGCCCTCGTTTCATTTACGCTGCTGGGATGCTGCGCGCCCCGTCGCTGTTGATCCTGGCCCTGAGCCTCGCCGTGCCCGCGCACGCGATCGCGGACACCAAGGCCGAGAAGGCTGCGAAGAAGAAGAAGAAGACCAAGAAGTCCAAGAAGTCCAAGAAGGCACAGGCCGACCAGGACAAGGCGGAGATGGACGCTGCCGTGGCGGACGCGGAGGCGGAGGCCGCTGCCGCCGCTGCCGAAGCCGAGAACGCGACGCCCGACGCCGGGGCCGACGCAGATGTTCTGAAGACGAAGGCCCAGATCGAGGCGGACGCCGAAGCGGCCGAGGCCGAGGCAGCGAAGCCGAAGCCCGCCGAGGTCGAACCCGAGCCGATCGCTGCACTGTCTGCCTATCCCTCGGTCACGATCGGCAAGGGCCGGCTCGTGATCTCCGGCTCGACGGTGAACGTCAACATGTCGTCCGGTGCGGTCGCCAAGCCGGTCTCGCTTGCACCCTCGATCTGGTACGGCGTGACGAACAAGCTCTCGATCGGCGTCACCCACGACGGCGGCACGACGAGCTGGTCGCCCCGCCCTGCTGTCCGCGTGACCACGATCGATGTCCTCGCTGGAGTGACCGAGACGGAGGTCAGCGGCGCCGGCATCTGTGTCACCGGCAAGGACGGCAACTGTTCGAAGCCGTACAACAACGTCGGCGCCGATGTGCTGATCGGGCTCGCGGACGGCAAGCTCGGCTTCGCAGCGCATGTCGGTTTCGACGTGCTCAGCATCGATGAGATGACGCTCGGGGCCCGGGTCGGCGCGCTCGGCCGGTTCGCGCTCGCGAGCAAGGTCGCGCTCGTGTTCGATCCGCGGGTCCAGATCGCGCTGACCGACCGCGAGTTCACCCCCGACGGTCTCGACGTGCCGTTGTGGGTCTGGTTCGAACCGTCCGCGAAGGTCGGCTTCTACGTCCACACCGGGTTCGCGGGTCCGTTCGACGGTCTCGGCGATTCCTTCAACGTCCCGGTCGGCGTTGGCACCAGCGTCCATGCGGGCGCCAGGCTCACCCTGGGAGCTGACTTTCAGTTCTCGAACCTGCTCGGCAAGGGCAGCAGCGCGGATGGCCGCGTCCTCGGGGTCCGGCTCGCCGTGACGTTGTAGTCGCCCGGCGCAATTTGCTTCCGGGCTCGGGCGTTGTCACGCTTGCCAGATGCGAGGGATCGACATCAGCGTCGCTGTGCTCGGAGCCGTGGTGTTCGCTGCGGGCCTGGCTCGCGCGCAGCCTGCGCCGTGCGTGGAGGAGGAGAAGGAGCCGCCGCCGCCGAAGCACGATCAGCTCAAGCTGACGAAGGTGAAGTTCGCCGACCTGCCGGGCTGGGCTGACGATCGTCACGCCGAGGCAGTGCCGTCGTTCTTGCGGTCGTGCGAGGTCCTCGCGAAGCTCAAGGACGACGCGGCGGTCGGCCACGACGGTCACGGTGGCAAGGCGCGCCACTGGCGCAAGGCCTGCGCTGCCGCAACCAAGCTCAAGGCCGGCGATCACGCCGCCGCGAAGGCGATGTTCGAAGCGGAGTTCGTGCCGCACCAGGCCGCAGGCAAGAATGGCCCGGAGGGGAAGCTCACCGGGTACTTCGTCCAGGAGCTGCGCGCCTCGCGCAAGAAGGGCGGCAAGTACCAGTACCCGATCCACGACCGTCCCAAGGACCTCGTGATGGTCGACCTCAGCAAGCACATCCCCGATGCACACGGCCGTCGGATCTGGGGACGTCTCGATCCCAAGGGCGACATCGTTCCGTTCTACACGCGCCCCGAGATCCGCAAGGGCTCGCTCGACGGCAAGGGCCTCGAGATCATGTACGCAGACGATCCGGTCGACGTGCTGTTCGCGCACATCGAGGGTTCGGCAAAGGCCGTGATGGACGACGGCTCGTCGGTGTGGCTCGAGTTCTCCGGGAAGAACGGCCGCGCATATCGCGGCGTCGGAGGAGTGCTCAAGAGCATGGGTCAGCTGACCGCGCCCGGCAGCGGCACGATGCAGGGCATCCGGCAGTGGTTCAAGGACAACCCTGGCAAGTTCGACGAGGTCGTCGACCAGAGTCACTCCTACGTCTTCTTCCACGAGTCGAAGCAGCCCGGCGCGGTGGGCTCGCAGATGGTCGTGCTCACGGCGGAGCGTTCGATGGCGATCGATCGCGCGTTCATCGCGCAGTCGACGCCGATCTGGGTCGAGACCCGTGCTCCCGTCGTCGGCAAGCCCGGCAGCGCGCCGTGGCGGCAGCTCCTGATCGCGCAGGACACCGGAGGCGGCATTCTGGGTGCGGTGCGCGGCGACATCTACTGGGGTGACGATACGGCGGCCGCCGATCGGGGCGGACGGATGGGCGGCGCGGGCAAGTACTGGCTGCTCCTCCCGCGCGGCGTGACGAAGTAGCTGATCCGTCAGG
>JACCQV010000408.1 GCA_013813945.1 Deltaproteobacteria bacterium
GCTTCTGCTGATCGCGGTAGTGCTTGACGAAGGCGCCGAGATCGATGCCCTCGACCCACTCCATGATCAGGAAGTACGAGCCCTCGACGGCGCAGAAGTCATGGACCTGCACGATGTTCGGATGTGCGAGCTCCGAGCCGACCCGCGCCTCCTCGATGAACATCTCGACGTAGTTCTTGAGCGCCCGGAACTCGGGACGAACGTGCTTGACCGCGACCGTGCGCTGAAAGCCGGCAGCACCTCGGAT
This sequence comes from Deltaproteobacteria bacterium, assembly GCA_013813945.1. GTDB lineage: Bacteria > Myxococcota_A > Polyangia > Haliangiales > Haliangiaceae > JABFXX01. The sequence continues at coordinate 248 of JACCQV010000408.1, forward strand.
CACCGCCTTGTAGACGGTCGCCATGCCGCCTTCGCCTGCGATCGATACGAGCTGGTACTTGCCGTCGATCGTCTGACCGCTGAGATCCACGGCCCCAGTCTACAATGATCTACGCGTCCTTGAGCACATCTCGGCGGGCAGCTTCGAGCTGCGCCATGGTGGTCTCCCACCGGGCGGTGAGCTCGTCGAGCTTGTCCGACGCTGCCTGGAAGTCCGCCAGCAACTTGTTCCGCCTCGCGGCTTCCTCGTACACGCTCGGGTCCGCGAGCTCGGTCGACCGCATCTTCTGCTCCGCCTCGAGCACCGCGATCCGCTCCTCGAGCTGCGCGACCTGCTTCTCGAGGGGCCCGAGCTTGGTGTTGCGCTTCTGACGCTCCTCGGCTTCCTTGCGCTTGCGGACCTTGTCGTCCTCGCGGGTCTTGACGGGAGCGACGGGCACCTTGCCGCGCGGGTCGCGCTTGACGTTGGCCTCGCCTGCGACCGCGACTGCCTGGCGACGCTCCGCCATGGAGTACATGTACTCGTCGAGCGTGCCCGGATAGGTCTCGACCTTCTGATCCTCGACGTTCCAGATCCGGGTGGCGAGCGCCCGGATCAGGGACCGGTTGTGGCTGACGAACACCAGCGTGCCGTCATACGTGCCGAGCGATGCGGTGAGGCTCTCGGACGACTGGAGATCCAGGTGGTTCGTCGGCTCGTCCATCAGCATCAAGTTGCCGGGCTTGACGAGCAACCGCGCGAGTGCGACGCGCGCCTTCTCACCGCCCGACAGGACCTTGATCGGCTTGTCGGTGGCATCACCCGAGAACATGAAGGCGCCGAGAATCGAGCGCACGCGGGCCGGCGGTGTGTCGGGCGACGCGCGCTGCACCACCTCGTAGACCGTCGAACCGAGGTCAAGGGTGTCGGCGTGATGCTGCGCGTAGTAGCCGACGTTGACGCCGCTGCCCATCTTGATCGAGCCGGCATCGTGCGGCAGCTCGCCGGCGAGCATCCGGAGGAGCGTCGTCTTGCCAGCGCCGTTGACGCCGATGATCCCGATCTTCTCGCCGCGGCGGACGGTCAGATCGATCCCGGGGAACACCACGTGATCGCCGTAGGCCTTCTTCAGGCCCTCGACGCGGATGACATCCGCGACCGTGCGATCCGTCGGCGGAAACGAGAACTTCATCGTCTGCCGGCGCTCGTACGTCTCGACAGACTCCATCTTCTCGAGGAACTTCACGCGCGACTGCACGGCCTTCGCCTTGTTCGCCTGCGCGCGGAACCGGTTGATGAACTCGGTCAGCCGCTCGCGTTCCTTGGAGAGGTTCTTCGCGCGGCCGACGAGGATCGTCTCTTCCTCGGCGCGCTGCTCGACGTACTTCTCGTAGTTGCCGGGATAGCTGCGCACGCCTTCGGGCTCGATGCTGACGACGCGCGAGATCTGCTCGTTGAGGAACTCGCGGTCGTGGCTGATCAAGATGAAGCAGCGGTTCCACTTCTTGAGAAAGTCCGAGAACCACGCGACCGATGGCATGTCGAGGTGGTTGGTCGGCTCGTCGAGCATCATCACGTCGGGGCGCTGGAACAGGAGACCCGCGAGCACGCCGCGCATCTTCCAGCCGCCCGACAGCTCGCCGATGTCGCGCTTCTCGTCACCGGGCGCGAACCCGAGACCCGAGAGGATCGTCAGTGCCTCGTGCTCGCCGAAGAATCGCTCGAAGTGGTCGATGCGCTCGTGGACCTCTGCGACGTCTGCAGCGAGATCGAGCAACACCTGCTCGTCGGTGCTCGCGTCTTCGCTCGCGGCCTCGAGCGCGGTCTCTGCGGCAGCCAGCCGCGAGTCGAGCTCCTTGCGACCCGGCACGCTCGACAGGATCATGTCGATCAGCGAGCGGCCACCCTCGATCGACAGGTCCTGCGGCAACCAGCCGATGCGGACGCCGTTCGCCCGGGTGACCTTGCCGTCATCGACCTCCTGAGCGCCGGCGATCACCTTGAGCAGGGTCGTCTTGCCCGACCCGTTCGGGCCGATCAGGCCGATCCGGTCACCGTGCCCGAGGCGCGGCGAGGCGCCGCCGAAGATCATGCGATCGGCGAAGAACAGGGTGACTTCGTCGAGTACGACCAGACTCATGACGCGGGCCGGTAGATAACACGGATGCGCTACCCAGGCACCGCGGCGCCGAGCTCAGCGCCGATCGGGCGCCGATCAGCCGCCTTCCTAGTGCTTCTTGCGGCGATCGCTGCGGGCGACCATCGCGCTCGGCAGCGCACCCGCGGCCTCGAGCCGGCGAATCTCGTCCCCGATTGGCTTCAGCATCGCGAGCCCGGCCGGATCATCACGATAGCGATCGACCAGCTCGCCGTACAGCTCGCGAACCGCGTCGCCATCCGGGGGCGCCAGCATCACCGAGCGCACGACCGCGATCCGCCAGCGCAGCGCGAGGTCACCACCGACCTCGATGGCCAGCGCGTCGCCTTTCGCGCGCTGCGCGGCGATCGTCGTCGGGTCTCGCTCGCCCTGCTCGACGAGCGAGCCCAAGGTCGATGTGTCGTCGCGGCTCACGGGTCCCAGCGTAGCATCACCAGAGATCGCGGAGGACTCCGAGATGAAGGATCGCGTTGGTCCGCTCCTCGCCACCGACGGGGATCCCCATGCCGATCTGCCCACGCCAGAGTCCGGTAAACCGGAGGTGGAGGGAGACTCGCAGGTTGACGTGATCGAGCCCTCCGTACCAGCCGGCCTCCATGTCCGCGCCACCTGCGACCGCGAGCCGCCTTCCCAGCGCACGCGATAGATCGGCGCCTGCACGCAGCGCGAACCGGTGGGTGCGGCCACCCGCCGAGCTCGCGGTCGCCGCCAGCGCACCGAGCCGCGCATGCAGGACGACATGCTCCGTCATCGCGGCACTGACGACCCCCGTCAGCTCGCCGGAGACATGGGTCGTCTCCTGGTCGTAGCGCGTTCCAGGCACCTCGATCGTTCCGACCAGCGCGACCCGCGCACCGTCCCCGAGCTGGCCCGCGCGCGCCGCGGTGAGCGTGATCGGGCCGGTAGCAACCTTCGTGACCTTGTTGACGGCGTTCTGCACGAACGAGTAGCGCAGGACCCGGACCCCGAATCCGAGCTCGAACGCCCGCCCGATCCGCGTCCGCCCACCCAGGCGCAGCTCCCCGGCGAGGACCCCGTGGAAGCCCGGCGTGTCGATCAATGCGCTCGCGAGCAGCCCGGTTCCGATCTCGTCGCGCAAGCATGCGCCGCGCTGCGCATCGATCGCGACGTTCCGCACGGGGGTCGCGACCGGATCGAGGATCGAATCACGGCACGGATCGTACGGAGGCGACAGCTCGTCCGCTGACGCGACCCGCCCGATGGCGATCACGACGATGACAAGGCGCTTCACGGCAACCCCGGAGGCACCCATCCGCCACCGTCGAGATCGAGTAGCAATGGATTGGCAAAGCCCATCGGCCATGCGCCCGGCACGACGCGCGTCACCCAGTAGCGCCGGTCCGATGGGTCGCGCGGATCGGGCGGTACGGTGAACGGGCCTGCGTCTTCGTCGGGCTCGATGTCGCTGCGATCGACGACTCCGTCGCCGTTGTTATCGGTCGTGTCGGGCACACCATCGTCGTCGAAGTCTTCCGCATCGGGATACGCGAGCCCGGCCTCGACGACGACGAAGTCATCACGCGTGACGAGGTCGGCGATCGGCAGCATCGCCTGGTAGCGAAGGACACCCGCCGTGCCGAGCGGATCGAGCGGATGCATCAGCTGGGTGCCTGACGCGATCACCCGGGTGCCCGTGGAGGTCACGATGCGTACCTCGTCGACAGGCACCCATGGCGGAGCGCGAACCGTGATCGCGAGGACATCACCGGCCGCCACCCGATAGGGGGCGAACTCGAGGCCGCGGCGAGGCCCTGCTGGAGGTCCGATCTCGACGGTGATGACGATTCCATTGCCCGCGACCAAGCGCCCGTCGCGGATCGAATCGTTGAGCACGTCTGCATCGAACGACGCGACCGTGGTCCTGGCATCGACCCAGTTGCGTGCCCACCCGAGCTGAGAATCGGTCATGCCGTGCGAGTCGCTGTTGCCGGTGCCTGCTGCGATCAAACCCTGTGCGAGCAGCGAGAACCAGACGACGCGCGCCTTCTGCAGCTCTACCTGATCAGCACCGTTGAGGATCTCGATCGTGTTCCAATCGGCGTTGCGGTGCCGCCCACCCGGCGAGTCGAGCAACACCGAATTGTTCGTGGCCGGATCGTCGACCAAGCGCCGCGGATCGAACTTGATCGCGCGCAGGTACCCGAGGTCACGTCCAAACAGCGGCTCGTCCCATGGGTGGTTCATCTGCATGACACCGCGGGGGCCCACGAGCGGATCCATGCGATCGAACAGCTCGCCCGGCTCGAGCCGCTCTCCCCACGGCGCGCCTGCGCGTGAGGCACCGGGTACCCGGCGGAGCGGCCAGAAGTTGAAGTGCCCGATCACACGCGGTACGTCCTCGCCCGGAACGTCGAGCCAAGGGATCACCTGCGTGGTCTCGAGGCCGCCCATGACCGCGATCTGCTGATCGAGGCCGAGCTGCGCGACCGTCTCGGTGTAGTCGCCGATCGCGTCGTGATCGGTTGCCGCGATCACCTGGACGCCCGCTGCAGCGAACGAACGCACGCGATCCTGATCGGGAAACCCGGAGTCGAAGCTGGCGCGGCCGTGGACGTGGAGATCGACCGACAGCCAGCCCGGCGGCGCGACATCGAGCCGCACGAGCGAGAGCTCGACGACACTGACCTCTCCAGAGACGAGCTCGGCGTCCGCCTTCGCGATCGTGTGCTCGGGCCCTGCGCTGGCGAAGATCTGATAGCGGCCCGCTGGCACCTCGAGCTCGGTACCTGCCGGCGCGACGATCACCTGGTTGCATGCAGGCGATGCTCCGTGCGGCGGCCCGAGCCACGGCGCGCACTCCGTCTGCCGCCCATGGAACGATCCGGTCACCGCGGCACGCGTCGCATCATCTGCCGGATGAAATGCGACGAGCGCGTAGATCGGGTCCCCCACGCGACGCACGGTGAGCTGCACCGTCGCAGGCTCCTCGATCGACAGATCACCGAAGGCAGGCCCCGTCGCGTCGAGCACCTTGCGCCCGAACGACCACACCTCGGCGGTCACGTCGCCGCCGGCGCGGACCGTGGTGGCAAACGTTCCGTCTCCCGCGGGCACCACCGCGCTGACCGGCGCACCGTTCGCACGCACGACGATCGATGCGCGCCGCGCGTCACCGCCGAACGGAAGACCGCCCGCGAGCACGCGACCCGAGACCGCGATCGTCGGCGTCGTGAAAAGCTGGGCGCGCGCCGCGAGCGCTGCTTCGATCGCCGGTGCCGGTCCGAGCCCCCGCCCCGCCGCGATCAACATCCGCTCGAACACGATCGTGTCGCCGGGCTCGCTGAACGTCATCGGCGTACCGATCGCCGAGACCTCGAGATCACTGACACCCCACAACTCCTCGCGATCGCAGGCGATCGACGCATAGCCCGGGTCGTCCGTGCCCGGTGCAGCACCGGCCACGTGGTCGTGCGGATCCCACAATGCGGCCAGCTCGAGGAGATCGAGCTCGGGCTGTAGATACCCCTGATCGCGCGCGGGAACGAACGGCACGACGCGGCGCTTACCCCAGTGCGAGGTGTCCGCGATCAGGAACGCCTGGGTCTCCGGGCTTCCGTTGAACAGCTCGGAGCGAACCCGCAGGCCGGGATCACAGGCACCGAGCTCGTAGTGGGTGACGACGAGAACGTCGGGACGACCATCGAGCGAGCCGCGGACCGTGACGCCGACAGATCCTTCACGCCGGACGATCTCCAGCGCGCGGTATGCGAACGCATCGTCGGGGAGGATGCCGGCGAGCTGGTACACGATCGTCAGATCATCGATCCCGCCCACCGGCCCGAGATCGATCAGGTTGCCGCCCGTGGGAGCGAGGTCATTGGGTGCGTCGAGCGCCGAGATCACGGCGGTGACGATGCCGTTCGAGATCAGGATATCGCCCGCTGCGCCGTTGCCGAGCCCCAGCCGATACGCCAGCGGCGCACCGGCGACCGGGCCGACGTACAGCGGTTGCGCCGAGCAGCCGAAGCGGACGCGTGCGCACGGCTGACCGCATGCATCATCGATGCAGCTGTCTTCACGACAGCCGGACGCCAGCGCGACGATTCCCACGATAGCTACGACGCGAATCGCGTCCCGTGCATCCCAGGTGATCACCGCGACATGCTACTCCGGCACCATGATGCAGGAGCGACTCACCCTGAGCATTGTCGCGCTGATGAGTCTCGCGGCACCGGCCACCGCCGACACGCAGTGGCATGCCGGTCTCGACCTGCGTGCCGAGCTCGGGACACATCCGATTCGCGCGGGGGGAGGGATCCAGCTCGGCTCTCTCGACACGACGGTGATTCTCGATCCCATGTTCTGGACCGACGGCCAGCACGATCTGGATGCCCTCGTGCACTGGTTCCCGTCCGCCCGAGGCTGGGGTTGGCTTGGCGGCTGGCGCACGAGCGCGATCGGGCTCGAGGGCGGCGCTCAACTCCAGCACAAGCTGCTGCTCGGCGTCGCCGCATCGCTCCCGGATCTCGGGCCGTTCCGCGCGCGGTGGTCATTCGAGCTCGCGACACTCATCGTCAAGCATGGCGGCGATCTGCCGACCGACTGGATCTCGTTCGCGACCGGCCGCGACTTCATCGACCTCATCAACTTCGGAACCTTCGTGAACATCGAGTATGTGGGTCAGCTGTAGCCTCGTCGTGGCAGCGCTGACGATCGCCGCGTGCGATCGTCCTTCGACGCTGCTGATCTGTCACAACGGCAATTGCAACGAGCCGACCGATCCAGAGCTGGACGATACGATCGACGCGCTGAACGAGTCGCTGGCGCTCGAGTTCGATGGCAAGCCGTTGATCGACGGCATCGAGCTCGACTCGTTCTGGCGTGGCGAGGATGCAGTCTGTCTCTATGCCCATGACCTCGATACCGAGCAGCAAACCCCCGCGACCGCTCCAGCGACCGAGCTCGCTGTGCATTTCGCCCGGCCTGGTGCGCTGACGTTCTCCGGTGGCCCACTCCACGTCTCGCTCGAGCTCAAGGCCCACGTCGCGGCCTCCAAGACCGCTCGTCACACTCCAGAGCAGCGGTACCTGCATGCGCTCTGCGCGTGGGATATCTATCGGATCATCTCTGACGGTGCGGTCGCGAACGCGCGAGAAGTCGAGATCGTCTTCTCGTCGTTCGAGCCAAAATTACTCGCAGAGGTGATGGCCACGGCTCCCGCCTCGACGCCGACACCGTATCGGTTCGGTGCGATCTTCGGAATCCCCGCTCCCCTCGACAGCCAGACCCAGCCGCTCGGAGCGTATGCCGGAATCCCGATCGACCTCGTCGAGATCCATGCACAGTGGATCCACGACGCGCAGGTCGAGGGCATTCGTTCGACCGGCGCCGAGATGGTTCTCTGGATGTTCTCCGCGACCGTCGAGACGTTCGGAGCCATCGAGCAATACGAGCCATCGATGGTCGTCACGAGCGAAGCGCGCCTGATGCGGCGCTGGCTCGAGCGGTAGACCCGAGCCGCCAGGGCGTAAGGGTCGTGCGCCGCATCACGTACGCTGCCGTTCTCGGGGGTGGTAGTGTTCGCGCATGGCCGCACGCATTGTTCGTCGCTCGTTTGCTAGCCCGTTCGTGGTGACCCTCGCCGCAGCTCTGCCGATGTCCGCTTGCTACGTGCAGCCTGGACCGCGCACCAGTGGCAGCGGAACCCAGAGCACCGCGGTCCACGGGAAGACCAAGCACTCCAACCCGCCGCGCCCGACCGGGCAGCAAGTTCCGCACGAGCAGACGCCCGATCACTCGACGACGAATGCCGGCATCGAGCAGACGCCAGCCGGAACCGGGACCGTCGTCGCGAATCCGCCGCGCCCGGCCCCCGTGCCCGCGACGGCACCCGCACCGAAGCAGGATATCCGGTGGACCATCACGCGCGCCTCGGGCACCTGCTCGGCGTTCGCCAAGGTGACCTGCCCCGAGCCGCCGCCAGGTCAGCCGCGCCCGTCGTGCAATCCACCGATGCCGATGAAGTACACGTGCTTGCCGGAGATGACGACCGACGGTGCGATGGTTTCGGTCGTGCAGCTCGCCGGGCAAACCACGTGTCAGGTCGAGCACCCACCGATCAAGTGCCCGCCCGGTGCGATGTGCAATCCACCGCCACCCCAGACGGTCTCCTGCCCGCAGTGACCACGGCGCGGGTCCGCGAGGAGTGGCGCGCGCGGATCGCGGCGGAGTACACGTCCGCGGCGATCACGCAGCACCTCGTCCTGTGGCTGATCCAGGCCGGCGCGCCGCCCGATCTGATCGAGGCGGGACTCGCGATCGTCGGTGACGAGCTCGTTCACTCGCGGATGAGCCACGAGGTGTACGCGAAGGCCGGCGGGACTGCGCCTCCCGCGATCGTGCGTGAGCACCTCGGCCTGGCGCGAACCTCGGATCGCCTCGAGGTCGACATCCTCCGGATCTCCGTTCGCGTGTTCTGTCTCGGCGAGACGGTGGCGGTGCCGCTGTTCAAGCACCTTCGCGAGCGCTGCACGGAGCCCGTCGCGAAGGACGCCCTCGATCGGATCCTGCGCGACGAGGTTCGGCACCGCGATTTTGGCTGGGACCTCCTCGACTGGCTGCTGTCGACGCCGCTCGCCGACGAGATCCCAGCGATGCTGACGGCCAACTTGCCCGCCATGTTCGCGGAGCTCGAGCTCACCTACGGCAGCGGCAACGACGCGGTCGCTGCAGATGATGGTGCGATCACCGACGAGGATCGAGCGTGGGGCCTCGCGCCGCCGCGCGACTATGCGGAGATCCTGGCGAAGACGATCGAGCGCGACTATCGCCCGCGGTTTGCGGCGCGCGACATCGCCCTGCCGCCCTAGTCGAACAGCGTGCAGCTCTCGATGGCCAGGTCGTTGATCACGCCCGCGCGAGTCAGCGTGCCGGCCAGGTAGATCATCCCGACCGAGGTGTCGCCGGCGCCGTACTCGTAGACGTCGAGCCGCGTGCCGGTCGCGAGGTGGCGCATCGCGCGGACGTTGAGCTTGTTGTCGTCGACATTCGCCAGGCCGGCGGCGACGGTGGTCACGTCCTCGTAGCTCTGCTGAAAGGCGCCGATCGCCTGGGTCGCGGCGATGCCCGTGAGCTGATTGGCCGCAGTCACGACGCGCATGCTCTCGGTCGTGAACGCCGGATCCGTCTTGAGCTGCTGCCAGTCATCGGAGAGCAGACAGGTCTCGCGCTTGACCGCGCAGTTGTAGAGGTCGCCGTCGTGGATGCTGGTTGCCCGCGTGTCGTCGGTGCGGCTGAAGATCGCGCCGTACGAGTTGTCGCCCGCGCCATACTCAAACGCGACGAACATGCGCTGCGCGGCAGGCTCGGCGATCCAGGTCACGTTGACCTCGCCCTGGTCGACGCGCATCAGCGCCTCTTGCGGTGTGGTGACGTCGGTGTGCGACGACTCGTGGACCGCGCGAAGGAGCCGCTGCTGGTCGACGGCGCTGAGGTTCGACAGCGTTGCGGCGGTGATCAGGTTGTGGTTGATCACCTCGAGCGCGGGATTGCCCGGGATGTCGTTGTAGTTGTCGCCGAACAGGCAGCCGTCGGGGTCGACCGGCGTGCAGCCATCACCATCGCAGCCCACGGTGATCTTGAACTTGCCGAGCGTCGACGCGAGGTGGCCCTTGACCAGCACGCGGTAGCGGCCGGCGCCGAGCTCGCGGCGCAGCTGCGAATAGGTCGTCGAGCCGTAGTCGTCGTTACGGGCGACGTACGCGCCCCAGCCCGTCGGGCCCTCCTTGTAGAGGTAGAGGACCGTGTCGGTCCGGCGCTGGCCGAGGACCGAGTAGCTCGTGGTCGCATCGATCCTGGCGTCGCCCGACAGCTCGAAGGTCCACGCGTGGTAGCGCTCGTTGCCTGCCAGCGCCGCATGCGCGGGGGTCGCGAACGGGATCGCGCCGTGGTTGGTGGGACGCAGATGGGAGTCGAGCTTGGTCTCGTCGAGCAGCTCTTCTTCATCGCCCTTGGACTCGTCACCGAGACAGCCGGTAGCGGCGAGGAGCAGCGCGCAGAACACGGGGGTACGCATCGCGCTCGCAGCCAAGCAAAATGCGGTCCTTCGAGATCGTCACGCACCGCGTCGAGATTCCGCCAGGTTCGCGTCGCGCACACTGGCTACTCGAGGCGCCATGGCTCGTCGACGATCGACGGTGCTGTCATCGTCATGTGACAAACCGCATGATTGGCTGGACCAATTAACCTTGGTATGAACGCGGGTATGCGAGCGTTCCTCGGGGCAGTGCTGGTCGTCGTCACCGCATGCACCGGGGATGGCAGCGACCCCGATCCCACCGCGCCTCGCACCTACGAGTTCGGGCCGTTCGCGATCGGCGCGGGCGAAGAGGTCGTCGAGGACTGTGTCCAGATCTCGCTCGACAACGACGACTACCTCTACGTCAACGAGGTCGAGCTGACGACCGGCCCCGGGTTTCACCACTCCAACTGGTTCTTCGTCCCGAGCCATGTGTTCGAGGGCGAGGACGGCACGTTCAAGTGCGACGACCGCAACTTCAACGAGCCAGTCGCCGCGATCTACGGCGGCGTGCTGTTCGCGCAGTCGACGCAGGCGGCGCACGAGATCCAGCGGTTCCCCGAAGGTGTCGTCCTCAAGATCCCGCCGCGGTTCAAGATCGTCGCGCAGGTTCATCTGCTGAACCCGGCCGACGAACCAGTGCGGGTCACGCCGAACATCAAGATCACGCCGATTCTCGAGGCGGCGGTCACCACGACCCTCGCGGGCATCTCGTTCCAGAACCAGGCGCTCGCGCTGCCGGCGAACATGGCGTCGCGGTTCACGGTCGAGTGCGATCTCACGGAGCGCCACCAGTTCATCTTCGGGCGCAACCCGGACTTCAAGATCTACTACGCGCTCGCGCACTATCACGACCTCGCGACCAAGCTCACCGTCGAAGCGATCAAGCCGAGCGGCGAAGCTTCTGTCATCTACTCGACCGAGCACAACGTCGGCGATGTCCTCGGCGGACCGATCGATCCGCTGTTCGACATGACCGGCTACACCAAGCTCCGCATGTCGTGCGACTTCTTCAATCCACGCTCGCAAGTCGTGGGCTGGGGCGTCGGCGACCAGGAGATGTGCGTGTTCCTCGCGTTCTCCGACTCCACGTACAACTGGGGCGGCGGCGTCAACGAGCAGGGGCCGCCCGAGAATCCGCTGATGGTCGGCAACACGATGACGTTCACGAACGGCTGCCAGGTGTTCGCGAACGACGCCAGTCGCTGACGTGGCATAGTGCCCGTCGCATGAAGATCCTCCTCACCGGTGCAGGCGGCCAGATCGGCCATGACCTGATCGGCACGCTGTCCGCGGCAGGTCACTCCGTCACCTCGACCGACCTCGCGCCACGCCCGCCGAGCCACGCGCATGCCAGCGGCGCGTCGTGGCAGCGGCTCGATGTCACCGACGCTGCGGCGACCGAGGCGATGTTCCAGAAGGTCAAACCCGACCTCGTGTTCCACCTCGCCGCGATCCTCAGCGCGCGCGGCGAGAAGGATCCGAAGCTCGCGTACGACGTCAACCAGACCGGAACGTGGAACGTCCTCGAGGCGTGCCGCAGCGCCGGCGTGGGCCGCCTGCTGTTCACCTCGAGCATCGCGGTGTTCGGACCACCACCGAGCGGCCCCCTGCCCGACCCCACGCCCGACGACGTCGCGCTTCACCCGACCACGATGTACGGCGTGACCAAGGTCGCAGGCGAGCTGCTGTGCGCGTACTACACGCAGAAGTTCAACGTCGACTGCCGCGGCGTTCGCTTCCCCGGGTTGATCTCGGCGGCGATGCCCGGTGGTGGCTCCTCGGACTACGCACTGTTCATGTACGTCGATGCCGTTCGCAAGGGTGGCTACGAGGCGTTCGCGCGGCGCGATACACGCATCCCGCTGATGTACATGCCGGACGGCGTGCGCGCTCTCCTCGAGCTCGCGATGGCCGATCGCGAGCGGCTGACGCGCAGCATCTACAACATCGCCGCGTTCTCACCGCGCGCCGACGAGATCGCCGCGAGCGTGCAGCGCGAGATCCCCGACGCGAAGTTCAGCTACTCGCCGGATCCGCGGCGCCAGTCGATTCTCGACTCGTGGCCGAAGTCGCTCGACGACAGCGCCGCGCGCCGCGACTGGGGCTGGAAGCCGAAGTACGACCTGGATGCGATGACGGATGATCTGGTTCCGCGCGTGCGCCGGATGCTCGAGCTCGGCGCGATCCTATCGTCGCACTGAGACGATCGATCTTCGTCTACGGCGCGAGAAGCCGATCGCTGCCGGCGACCGCGCCCGGCCGTGAGGAGCTCATACGAGCAAGGGGCCGCCCGCCCGATCACGACTTCAGTGCGTCGTCGCGCGGAGCCAACCGCTCGAGGATCACGAGCAGCGCGGCACCGAACACCATCAGCGCGATCGCTCCAGCAAGCTGCGGTTGCTTCTCGGTGATCCCGAGCAGGCGCTCGCTGGCGGACACGATCGCATAGTCGCCGGGCAGCACGTTGTCGCGCATGAACGGCACCGGGCCGTGCGACGACTCGCGCACGCTCACGATCTGCTTCCATGGCCAGATGATCAGCATCGAGCCGAGCAGAAACCCGGTGAGTGTCGACGTCGTGAGGTCGTGGTGGCGCTTGAACATCCAGCTGAGCAACCGCGAGAACAGCATCAGCCCGACCACGCAGCCCCCTGCGAACACGCCGATCGTGGCGACGTCGAACGTCTTGATCGCATTCATCACCGGCGCGTACGCGCCCATCAGCAACAAGATGAACGAGCCGCTGATGCCCGGCAGGATCATCGCGCAGATCGCGATCGCACCGGCCAGGAAGTAGAAAGCCAGGTTGTCAGGTGCGGTCGCGACTCCGCTGAACGAGATCGCGGCGGCCGCGGCGGCGCCGACGAGCAGACCGGCGATCGGTGGCACGGACCAGCGCCGGACCTTCTTGCCGCAGATGAGCACGCTCGCCGCGACCAGTCCGAAAAAGAAGCTCCAGATCAGCACCGGCTGGTGCTCGAGGGCCCACGTGATTGGGCGCACCAGAAGCACGATGCTCGTCCCGACGCCGGCGAGCAGCGTCAGCAGGAACGTGCCGTTGAACTGCAGCCACGCCGCACGTACGCCCTGCGTACGCAACACGCGGAGCGTCTCGGGCCCGAACGATCGGATCGTGGCGAGCAGTTCCTCGTAGATGCCCGAGATGAACGCGATCGTCCCGCCTGACACGCCGGGGACGACGTCAGCCGCGCCCATGGCCATGCCCTTGAGATACAGCAGTGCCCGCTGGCGAACTGTCCTGGTCATCGGACCAGCCTTATAGCAAGACGCCGCACGGCCGGGCACCTCCCCGGTGTAGTCGCGGTAATGGTGCACGTGGCGTCGGCGAGCTGCGATCGTCGTCACGTGGAATCAGGCCGAGCTGAGCGTTCCACTCGCCCCCTGTGATCCATACTCGCGGCTCGCCATGTACACGCAAGCCAAGTCCGTGTTCGCCGCCACGCTCGCAGAGATCGAGAGTGCCGGCCTGTGGAAGCACGAGCGAACCATCACGTCGCCGCAAGCCGCGCACATCGAGACCAACGGCAAGGAGGTCGTGAACTTCTGCGCCAACAACTACCTCGGCCTCTCGAGTCATCCTCGCGTGATCGCGGCGGCGCGCAAGGCGCTCGATGATCGCGGCTACGGCCTGTCGAGCGTGCGCTTCATCTGCGGCACGCAGGACCGTCACAAGGAGCTCGAGGCGAGCGTGTCGAAGTTCTTGTCCACGGAGGACACGATCCTCTACGGCTCGTGCTTCGACGCGAACGGCGGCCTGTTCGAGACCGTGCTCGGCGAAGAGGACGCGATCATCTCCGACGCGCTGAACCACGCCTCGATCATCGATGGCATCCGCCTGTGCAAGGCCGAGCGCCACCGCTACGAGCACGACGACCTCGGCGATCTCGAGGCAAAGCTGAAGGCCACGCAGGGCAAGCGCCTGCGGATGATCGCCACCGACGGCGTGTTCTCGATGGACGGCGACATCGCGCGTCTCGACACGATCTGCGATCTCGCAGACAAGTACGGGGCGCTGGTGATGGTCGACGACAGCCATGCGACTGGCTTTGTCGGCAAGACCGGGCGCGGCAGTGCGGAGCTGCGCGGCGTGATGGATCGGATCGACATCTACACGTCGACACTGGGCAAGGCACTCGGCGGTGCGTCGGGCGGGTTCACGTCCGGCAAGAAGGAGATCATCGATCTCCTGCGCAACCGGTCGCGCCCCTATCTGTTCTCGAACACGCTCGCGCCGCCGATCGTCGGCGGTTCGCTCGAGGCAATCGCGCTGATCAGCGAGAGCACCGCGCTGCGCGACAAGCTCGAGGCCAACACCCAGCGGTTCCGCACCGGCATGACGGCGGCCGGGATCTCGATCCGCGAGGGCACCCACCCGATCGTCCCCGTCATGCTCGGCGACGCCAAGCTAGCGGTCGACATGGCGCAACGCCTGCTCGGCCACGGCATCTACGTCATCGGGTTCGCGTTCCCGGTCGTGCCGAAGGGCAAGGCGCGGATCCGTGTCCAGCTGTCCGCCGCTCACTCGACCGAGGACGTCGATCGAGCCATCGCGGCGTTCACGACGGTTGCCAGGGAGCTCGGCCTGACATGAAGCCCGAGCTGATCGTCGACAAGATCCGGATCGCGCTACCCGACGCGATCGTCGAGATGAAGGACCTCACGGGGACCGAGGACCACTGGCAGGCCCGGATCGTCTCGGCCGGGTTCGCCGGGAAGTCCCTGATCCAGCGGCACCGGATCGTCATGGCCGCGCTCGCCGAGGAGCTCAAGGGGCCGATCCATGCCCTCACGATGGACGTGATGACACCCGACGAGGCGAACCTCCCGTAACTGCTCGCGTGGTACGCTAAGCGACCGACCACATGGGCGCGGAGCTCGACGGAGTGGAGCAGTTCGGCCCGTACCTCGTGTACGAGCGGCTCGGCATTGGCGGCATGGCCACGGTGCATCGCGCACTCGAGCGCGGCATGGAGGGGTTCGAGCGGATCGTCGCGCTCAAGCGCCTGCTCCCTCACCTCGCGGAAGACGCGAGCTTCATCAAGTCGTTCGTGCGCGAAGCGAAGCTCGCCTCGCTCCTCCACCCCGTCAACATCGTCCAGAACTTCGAGCTCGGCCGGGTGGGCACCGAGTACTTCATCTCGATGGAGTACATCGACGGCAGGGACATCCGTCGGATCCTCCGCCACGCGCGCAAGGTGACCGGGCCGCCGCCGATCAACGTCACCGTCGGCCTGTTGATCCAGCTCTGCGAGGCGCTCGACTACGCGCACACCAAGGCTGACGAGCGCGGACAGCCTCTGCTGCTCGTGCACCGAGACGTCTCGCCCTCGAACGTGATCGTGACGACCGCCGGGCACGTCAAGGTGATCGACTTTGGCATCGCGAAGGCGCAGTCCTCGGCGCACCGCACGCAGACCGGGCGCGTCAAGGGCAAGCTCGCCTACATGGCGCCCGAGGCTGTCTCGGGCAAGGAGCTCGACGCCCGCAGCGATCTGTTCGCGCTCGGCGTGATCGCGCACGAGCTGCTCACTGCGCGGCCACTGTTCGCGAGCAAGAACGAGTACCAGACGCTGCTCAAGGTCCAGCGCGGCGACATCATGCCGCCGTCGACGTTCCATCAGACCTGCCCACCCGAGCTCGATGCGATCGTGCTGAAGGCGCTCGCGCGCGATCCCGACGACCGGTTCGCCGCTGCCACCGAGATGCGCGACGAGCTGCTGGCGATGCGCAAGCGCTACGGCCTGCGCACGAGCTCGCGCGATATCGCGTCGTGGGTGACGCTCGCATTCTCGATGGAGATCCCCGGCGGCCGCGCGGCATCCGCGATGGACATGCACACGTACAGTGCGATCCACAAGACCCCGACGCCGCAGCCGCGCCGTGAAGACGATGACGCCGTCGAGATCGCGTGGGGCGGCGGCGAGGAGATCTCGGAAGCCGGAGCGGTCTTCCTCGACGAGGTTCCGGACGTCTCGAACAAGCACCTCAGCGCCGGTGTCCAGATCCGCACCGCGATCGACGACGAGCTCGACGATGACATCCCGACTCCGTTGCCCTCGCACGGCACGACGCCGGCGAGCCAGCCGGGTGCACCTCGCGAACGTCGGACCACGGCGCCCGGGCACACACCGCCCCCGCCAAGTCGACGGGGGCAACCGAGCTCACGGTTGCTGACGCAGACCACCGATCCCGACGGCCAGCGGATCCTCGACAGTGTCGCGGTCGAAGTGCCGGGTGACACGCAGCCGTCGATGCCGATGGCCAGCGACACCCAGCCGTCCATGCCGGTGACGCCGCCCTATGGCGGCGACCTCCCGATCGTTCGGTTTCACAAGACGGTGCCGCCACCGCTCGCTCAGCCGATCCGTGCGGTGCAGACCAAGCCGGGTTACTCGCTGGCCGCTGCAAGGACGCGCACTCCGAGCACCGCGGACGACGATGTCGATGAGACCGCGTCCACCCTGACGCGCCAGACCCGGCCCAAGCCCGGCGCCGCGAGCGCCGCACCGCCATCCCGACGCAAGCACCGTGGACCGAACACCACGTGGATCCTCATCGCCGGGCTGTTCGCAGCGGCGGCGATCGCGACGGCGATCACGCTGTTCATCACGCGCGGCGACGATCCGGTCGCCACCTCCCCCGAGGCGCCGGGGCCGACCGCGCGTCCCGTTCCGGCGAAGACAGTCGGGACCGTGAAGTTCAGCCTCGAGCCGCCAGATGCGGAGGTCTGGATCGAGGGCAAGCTCGTTTACTCGGGCTCGCCATGGATGACCGAGCTCGAGGCGGGCGCGTACCAGATCCAGATCCAGCGCACCGGCTACAGCGCGTGGCTGACCAGCCTCGAGCTCTCGGCGGCCGAGACCCAGACGCTCCGCGTCGTGCTCGAGCCGCTCGTCGGTGCGTCGAACACGAGCGCGGCGACGCTGAAGGTGACATCGAGCCCGTCCGGACTCGATGCGGTGCTCGACGGCGTGTTGCTGCCGCAGAAGACTCCGATCAACATGCCGCTCGAGGTCGGCCCACACTCGATCGTGCTGCGCCAGAACGGCGTCGAGGTGTGGAAGCAAGACCTCATCGCACAGGCGAGCGCTGACTACGAGTTCACCCCGTCGATGGATGCCGAGAAGCAGCGCGAGCGCGACCTCCGCCGGCGCGAGCAGCCGGCGAACCGGGCGAAGGTCATCACGCCGACCGTGCCCGCATCCGACGTACGGCCGACGGGATCCGATTCGACCGGTCCCATCACGTCGATCCCACCGGACCCTGGCCCGGGATCAGCGACCGCGCCGACCACGGAACCACCGACGCCGCCCGCGCCGCCACCGCCGCCGGCGCCCGTGACGCCGCCACCTCCCAAGGCTTCGATCCCCGTGCCACAACCCGTGACGCGGCCGGCACCGACGACCGCGACGCAGCCGAGTGCAGTTTCGGGCACGATCACCGTGCCGCCGACCGCGGTGACGAAGATCTCCGGTAGCCCGCCGCAGATCAGCCAGCACAAACATGCGGACGTCCCGGCCTCCGTTGCCTCGAAGGTCTGCATCAGTCACACCGGCGCGGTCACGAACGTCAGCGTGATCACGAAGCTCGACAGCCGTGTCGCCGCCGACATCACGCGCGCGATCGAGGCATGGAAGTACGCGCCCTATGCGGTCAACGGCACCCCCGCGGCGGTGTGCTTCGTTGTCAGCTTCAAGCTGAAGTAGTCAGGACTTCGATTCGGGACGGACGCAGACGCCGCCGAGCGTGTCGTAGACCAGGCGTGTGCCGCACTGCGCGCAGCTCGTCGGAAACGTGCCGCGAAGACCAAACCAGGTCTTGATCAAGACCAGCTGAGCGGCGCAGCGCGGACACTTCGGTGGCGAGAGCACGCTCATCAGGACTTCTGCGCGACGACCGTGCCGGTGAACATGTCCATGCCGCACGCGAAGCGAACCTCGCCGTCCTGCGGCACCGTCACGGCGACCTCGACCGGCGAGTTCATGGGCAGGACCACGAGCTTGCCGTCCGGGGTCTTCAATTCGGCGAGGCACTCACCCTCGACCGTGCGCGTGAACACGAGCATCAGCTTCTCGCCGGGCTTGCCGGGAATCTTGTCGGGGACGTAGCCCTCCTTGCCAGCCTCGATCGCGATCTTGCGAACGCCGTCGGGGTTGACCGTGCCGGTCGCGGTCGTCGCGGCCGGCGGCTGCTTGGTCTCCTTGGTTTCAGTGCCGCTCTTCTTCGAGCAGGCGACGAGGCCGAGGGCCACAGCGATCACGACGAGGAGCGGTCCGCGCATCTACGCACGATAGCGCGCCGGCGGCAGACCGGCTACTGGTGAAGCCGTGCCGAGACGCCGCCGGTGGCGGTCTCCGACATCGCGGAGACCGGGTCCTCCCAGTTCTCGAACTGGAGGATGCCGAGCTCCTTGAACCGCTCGCGCTGGCGGTCTGACAGCAGATCCATCTTCTTGATCGCGGGGACGATCTTCGCGAACAGCATCTGCCGGAACATGACCTGCCCCTGGTTGTGGAGCGCGATCTCCATGCACTCCTTGGCGGGCAGGCCGGTCTTCTCCCAGACTTCCTGGAACAGGAACCGATCACGCATCAAGCGCGCGGCCTCGTACACGAAGTCCTCGCGCTCGCGCTTCACGCTCTCCGGCTGCTCCTTGTAGTAGTCCCGGAGCGAGAGCACGCCGAACGCAACGTGCCGCGCCTCGTCGCCCATGACGTAGGCGGTGAGCTCTTTGAGCAGCGGCTCGGAGGTGTTCGCGCGGATCATCCCGAACGCCGCGAGTGCGAGACCCTCGACCATGATCTGCATGCCGAGGAACTTCATGTCCCAGCGGCTGTCCTTGAGGATCATGTCGAGCAGGGTCTTGAGGTGCGGGTTGACCGGGTACGAGAACCCGATCTTCGTGTGCACGTAGCGGTTGTAGACGTCGACGTGGCGCGCCTCGTCGACGACCTGGCTCGCCGCGTACAGCTTGCTGTCGAGGTCCCGCACCGAGCCGACGAGCTGCGCGGTCGCGAGCAACGCGCCCTGCTCGCCGTGGAGGAACTGCGAGATCGTCCACGCGAACGTCTCGGTGTTGAGGTTCTGCTTCTCCTTCGCCGACAGCTTGTTGTAAATGTCCGAGCCGTGGAGCGGCATCAGCTGCTCGGGGGCCATCTGCTTGTCGAGGTCGACGTCGGTGGACCACGGCAACACGTCGTCCGAGATCCACTGGCCGCGCACGGCTTTCTCGTAGAGGGTGCGCAGCTGCTCGCGCGTGTCCTGGTATCCCCACGTGTACGTCACGTCGAGCATCGCCTCGAGCGTCTCGATCGAGGGACCGGTCAGAGAGGTGGCCGCTACATCCGCGGCTGCTGTGGTCATCGTCATCATAACCCCCACGTAGAAAGTGAAACTTCTTTCACTTTGCGCTGGTAGCGACGCGCGGTCAAGTGCAATCTGGTCGTATGGTTCGCGCTCGCGCCTCTCGTGTATCCACGGATCCGCTCCCGGACCCTGAAGCGATCCTGGCCGCGACCAAGGAGCCCGACTTCCGGCAGGAGCGCGCGCGCCGCAGCTACCTCGCGCTGATCGACGCGGCCACGACGCTGTTCGCGAAGCGCGGCTACGACGCGGTCGGGACGCCCGAGATCGCGCAGGAGGCCGGCGTGTCGGTCGGCACGTTCTATCGCTACTTCGAGGACAAGCACGAGATCTACGTCGAGATCGCGCGGCGCACGATGATCACCGCGTATCGCGTCTCGGTCGAGGGGCTGACGCCGCAGCTGTTCGTCGGGCGTGGCCGGCGCGAGACGATCGCGGCCGCGGTCACGCACCTGTTCGCGAACGTGCTCGAGCGCCCCGAGCTGTCGCGCAGCTTCACCGAGATGTCGCTGCGCGACGCGCAGGTCGCCGAGCTCCGCCGCGCGCTCGAGCAGCTCTCGATCCGGCGACTGACGATGCTGATCGACGCGGTCGTCCCGCGCGACGTCATCGCGGATCCGGAAGCCGCCGCGTTCGTGATCTACACGCTCGTGATGGAGGCCGCGTACAGCCTCGTCGGTCAGTTCGGCCCGCCGCCGCTCGATGCCGAGCGCACGAAGGCCGCGGTCACGCTGTTCATCGAGCGCGCGCTGTTCCCGACC
>JACCQV010000411.1 GCA_013813945.1 Deltaproteobacteria bacterium
ACCCTGTGCATCGAGCACCAGCACGCTCGCGTGAACGACCGGTGCCGATGTCAGCTCGTCGACGACCTTGCCGCCGAACGTCCCGGTTGATAGAGCGCGGAGCTCGTAGATCGTGTCCGCGACGGATGCGACGTCACCCTTGCCGATGACGAAGTACGACGTGAAGCTGAACTGCTCGTTGGGCCCGAGCTGCGCGGGCGGATTCGCCATGAACACGCCGGCAACACCTGCGTAGGTGAACGGCAACAGCATCGAGTAGTTCGTGACCTCTTGCCCCGGATACCGTGAGGCGAAGGTCTTCACGTAGTTGCTCGGGGCGTCGAGGATCGTGAGGCCGTACGACACGCCTTCCCCGCGGCTCGCGAGAAAGTCGACCGCGAGCCCCGGGAACCCCGGGAACCCACCGGCGATCTTGTAGCTCTCTTCGATCGCGAACTTCACGTTGAAGCCGGCGACACCGGGCGCGAACAGGTCCTGTTCACCGCCGAGCAGAGGCAGCTGCCCCATCGGCACCGACAGCTGGATCGGAAGGTCCGGAATCAGCCCCGGCCCGACGAGATCATCGAGCTCCTGCGGGTCGAGGTACGGAAACGGATGGACGCCACCGTTCGGCGCCTTGTTGATCACGATCGTTTCGATCTCGACGTAGCGCTTGCCCGGCGACAGCCGGTAGATGTTCCGTAGCTCGAGGTTCGACGGGAACATCAGGCCGGTGTTGAGCACCGCGATCATCTGCAACAGGTCGCCGCCGGTGCCGGTCACCGTGACCTCGGCGGGGCCGCCGTCGTCTCCGCGCTTCGTGATCTCGACCTTGGTCGGGTTGATCACCGTGAACAAGAAGCCGGGCAGCAGCTCCGCGAGTTGATCGTTGCCGCGCGCTTCACTGCCGTGCACGCGTACGAGATCGGCATCGATGAGCGAGCCGCCGAACGTGGTGTTCGCGCGGCCGTACGTCGACATCTTGCCCGGCAGCGTGCTGACTCCAGTGTCGGAGATCACGAGCCGGATCTGATCGTTCTCGAGGAGAAAGTCGCCGATCTGACCGAGCGCGTGCGGCCCCCCGATCGCGTCGTCGAGCGAGCCGATGATCTGCGCGCGTGCGCGCGGCGCCGGATCGCCACACGCGGCCAGTGCAGCCGCGAGGACGAGGGCGCTGCGCTTCACAGGGACAGCTCCGCCGCGATCTGCGCGCGGTCGTTCGTCAGGTTGCGCGCGCCCTGCTCCGCGACGTGCGTGACCTGGAGCTGAAGGCGCATGTGCAAGGCTGGCACGCCGAGCACCGCACCGACGGTGTGCTCCATCACACGATCCGTCAGGAACAGGCTCGAGGGATCGAGGATCCCGAACCGGTAACCGAACGCCAGCGGCTGACGGCCTTCGACCCGGATCAAGATCTGAGCGTGCGCGCCGTATGCGTTCTCGACCGGGCCTCCCGTGCTCGGGAACGTCGTGCGAACGACCACCGCGCCTGCCCCGAACCCGACGGGGCCCGCAGCGACGCGCGCACCGAACGAGGCCTGCAGGTCGTCTTCGTCGCGGCGGAATGGCAACTCGCCATCGGTGCGACGGTTGAACCGCGCCGACGCGACGACCCAGCTCCGCTTCGGCAACCGGACGAACACGCTCGCCGATGCGGCCGGTGTGTCATTGTCGTTGTTCGACGCGTACTCGTCCGCGCCGTTCTGGACCGCGAGCTCGAAGCCGATCCGCGGTCCGTCGGTCCCGGTCATGTCCGGCCCCGGATCGAGGCGCAGCGCTGCACCGAGCGAGCGTCCCGGCGGCAACCCCGGCGTCTGGTACCCCTCGGTCGCGCGCACGCCCCGGCTCTCGATCGGACGATCGACGAACTCGCGCTGCGTGTCATCATCGAGATCCGGGTCGACGAGCGTCTCGAAGAACCCGGCGCGCACCGCGATCGATCCGCTGACCGCGACATCGCCATAGGCATCGCGCAAGCCGACGCGGAGCTTGCCCTCGGGGACATTGATCTGCTGGCGCTCGTCGACGGCGCCGTCGATCGCGAAGGTGTACTTGACCCGCCTGCCGAGGGCACCATGGACCCCGAGCCGCGCGTTCTGCAGCTCGAAGCCGTCATCGCGGCCGACAAACGCAACGTTCGGGTCGTTGCGGACCACGCGGTACTGCAACCGGAGAAACCCGAACGGATGCCAGCTGAAGCCGGGCTCGCTGATCGTCATCGGCGTCTCGGGGGACGCGCTCGCTGCCGGCACCGCCGTGGGTGCAGCGTCGGCCGTGGGCGACGCGGTGCCGGTCGGATCCTCTTGAGCTGCGGCGACGCGTGGAACGAACAGCACGGCGATCGTCCCCAGGACCGCGCCGCGCACACGGTGGTGCATTGGTAGATCTAACCTTTCCCCATCGATAAACGGGTGCCGGTTAGACCCCCTTTCAAACCGTGCATGCGGATTTCCCGCACACG
>JACCQV010000440.1 GCA_013813945.1 Deltaproteobacteria bacterium
ATCCAGGGCGCGCACGTAGTAGCTCGGATCTTCCGGCATGGCCACGACCTCGACCTCGGGGCACGCGGCCCGGACCTCGGCACGTTCAAGGGGGTTGTCGTCGACGAACACGAGCGAGTCGAGTCCGATGTCGAGCTCCTGCGCGATCGCGACCACGCTCTTCGACTTGCTGTCCCAGTGGATCTGCATCGCGGCGAAGTCGGTAGGCCGCAGCACCATCTCGGGATGTTCCTGCAGCGCTCGCATCGCATCGGCCTCGTTGTTCTTGCTCGCAATCGCGATCAGGACGCCACGGGCGCGAAGCTGCGTGAGGTGGCGCTGGAACGCGACGAACGCCTCGCCGCGCGGCGTCCCTCCGAGCTCGAGGCTGGCCACGCCATCCTCGCCGACGACACCACCCCAGAGCGTGTTGTCCAGGTCGACGACGATCGCCTTCTTGGACAGTCCGAGCATCCCGCGGACCATCGCGGCCTGCGCGCGCGCAAGCGTTGGGCGCGCCGCCGATGTGACCTCTTCCTTGGCGAGATACCAGTATCGCGGATCGGTCCAGCGCTCCTTGCCGAAGCCAGCAGCCAGCGCGTCGACGTCGAGCAGCGCGAAGCTCGGACCGGCATGCGTCGCCAGCTCCAGATTGAGCTTGCGCAAGAATCGGCCGGGCGCGCGTTCGTGCGCGAGAGCGAGATTTCCGAACGCACCGTCGTGCGGGACCAGGAAGCCATGCTGGATGACGATCGCTCCGTGCCGATCCTGCACCTGACGCGCCAGCGTCGACCACCGCAGAACCTCCCCGCCGAGATCAGCCTCGACCTCAACGTCGCGGAACGATGGCGCGAGGATCGCAAGCTGGGGCGCGAAGCGGTTGAACTCCGAGCCGGGATCCTCTACCTGCTGGGCGATCTGGTCGAACGGTCCCTCGAAAAACTCGCCGCCGATCATGTTCGCCGCGAGGTGCATCCGCAGCAGCGCGAGCTGATCGCGGAGCGTCGTCGACGGCAGTATGGCGATCCGCAGGTGGCGCTTCCACGGCACGACGTCGCTGCCTAGCGCAGGCATCGCCATGGCGAGCTGGCGCAGCTGGGAGGGCTCGAACGAGAGCTGCAGAGCAGCACGGATGCCGCGGATTCCGTCCAGCGGACGTTGTTCGGCAAACGCAGCAACGATCGCCTGCAACCGCTCCTCGAATCGAGGACGTTCGTCGAGCTCCAGAGCGCCGACCGTGCTGGTACTGCTCATACGGAAGAGGCCGCGTCCGACCGGCGTGGAGCGAGTGTAGCGTAAACCGCCGAACCGGGTCGACCAGTCGCTCAGAACTGGTATCCCCATCGCTCGTTTGCCGCGCGCCCTGCTGGAGAGTACCGCCAAGCTCGCAGCTGGAAGCGCTCGAGGTGGAACTGGTGCCCGCATTCGGAGAGCCAGGTCTCGGTCGCGACCAGGAGCTCTTCGAGGCCTGCGGCCGGGTTCTCCGATGCGCGCAGCGCGACGTCGAGCACCGCCTCTGGCACTCCGATCTCGCGCAGGGCATCCCATGTGACGTACGAGAGCGGCGCCCAGGACCCCCGCACTACCGACAGCAGCTTGACGGCGGCGCGCACGGCCAGAGCCACGACCAGCCGCGCGTTCGCGGTATCGCCGCAGGCGAGCCGTCTCCGGGCCTTGTGCGCGGAGTTTACGAGCTCGGCATGGTGTACGCGCATGCGGTCCTCGCGCGTGGCATCGGACAGCGCCGCGCCTCGCTGCAGGAGCGAGCGCATCAGATCCTGCGGGTCGTGGAGGACTACCGCGTACTGCAGGGGCCAGTGCCTGGAATCGCTTGTGGAGGCCACCCACTCCTCGGTCTCGGTGACGGACACGTAGACGATGTCCGCGATCTTTCGCCGCGGCGGGTCTCGATCCACGATCATCACGGTGCGCTTGCGCGACGGGATGCGCGCGAGGGCGTCGTCTTCGAGCACCAGGAAGATATCGAGATCGCAATCTGCGGCGGGCGTCCCGGGATACACGGCGCTTCCACTGAGCAGCGCCCCGAGTGCTCCAGGAACGAGATGTTCGGCGACGAGCTCGTGCGCGCGACGCAGCAAGGAGACCCGAAGCGTCTCGGCAGTGCCGGATGGCGCGGGCATTCGCGCAAAATATCATGGACGTGACACGCCTGGGTACGCTTCCCAGTCGTGGGCGAGTCGCGTCTGACCGTTGCAATCGAACGCACTCGACAGATCGCGCAGCGCGTCACTGCGATGGACGGAGTCCGAGCTCGACATCATCGGGTGGTGATCGAATCTTGGTCGACCGCGGTGGATCATGTGGATCGTGTCCCGCGGCGGTGTGACTATGGCGGAATGCTGCTTCGGGATACCCCAGTACTCGCTCGTCGGCGCACGGTAGCTGCGTATCTGTACGCTTACACGCGCATCCTCGAGCTCGCGTGCTCGTGGACCATGGTCGTCCCGAACACCGCATTCAAGGTCGATCTGGGTCGGAAGATCGGGCTCGACGGGCTCGCGATCGAACGGCTGACCCGTCGTGTCACGCAGATGTACTCGACCGGTTCACGTGGCGAAGCACCGGTCGCCTACGCGCAATGGCTCGACGCCCAATGCATGGAGACCGACGAGGGTCGGATCGCAACGTTCTTGCTGGCAACGATCGACGATCTGCGGCAATCGATGCGCAGGTATGTCGAGACCGCACACGCGGGCGACGAGCCGACACGCCTCCTCCTCGGCATCCTCGAACGTGATCTGGCGCTCGGTCGCGAGAACCTCGCAGCCTACGCGAAGGGCTCGATCGAGGGACCATCGGTCGACAGCGAAGGTGACACCGTCGCGTACGCGGGCACGGAGCCCCTGCTGCCGATCCCGGGATTTCCTGCCCGCCCGGCGAGCTTCATTCGAAACGCGGAAGAGGCGGCCTCGCCGAAGCTCTCGCTCGAGGAGGCGATGACGCCTTCCAACATGTGCAAGTCGTTCCGGCGCATGTACATCGAGATCGAAATCTGCGCGATCGAAGTGTGCGCCCGAAACATCATCGAGTATCGGTCGATGCCGAATGCGTTCAAGGTCGACATGAGCCAGCAGATCTGGGACGAAGCACGTCACGCCGAGCTCGTGACCGACGTCGTGCACCACTTCGGCGGAAACATGGATGCTCTGGTGTACTCGGGTCACGTGTGGACGCGTCACGAGATGGGCGACGACCTGGCCGAGCGGCTCGCGATCGAGCAGCTGATCCAGGAGGGCAACAGCGTCGACAAGGCCTACCAGCTGCTGAAGATGCTGCGGCGGTTCGGTCATAACGAAGCTGCCGAGTGTATGGAGTGGCTCACGGCCGACGAGACCCAACACGCGTTGATCGGAAACCGCTGGCTGTTGCGACTCGTCGAGGGCGACCGGGCGAAGTACGAGGCCGTGCTCGCCACCGCGAACGAGAAGATCAAGTTCCCGCTGTCGCCCGTGAACCGTGCGCTGCGTGAGATTGCGGGTTATCCCGAGTGGTACGTCGACCAGCTGGAGCGTCAGGTCGAAGCTTCGAAGGCGTAGCGGTCGCTCACATCTGGTGTGCCCATCGCTCCTGTGCCGCGCGCCCTTCCGCCGAGTACAGCCAGCCTTTCAGCTGGAAGGGATTCTGGTGGAACTGGTGCCCGCATTCGGAGAGCCAACTCTCGGTCGCGGTCATGAGCTCGTCGAGGCCTGCTGCCGGATCGCGCGATGCGCGCAGCGCCAGGTCGAGCATCGCCGCCGGCACGCCAATGTCCCGCAGCGCGTCCCACATGCAGTGCGTGAGCGGCGCCCAGGAACCTCGCGCCACTGACAGCAGCTTGAGCGCGGCGCGGACGCCGATTGCCACGACCAGCGGTACATGCGCGGTATCGCCGGACGCGAGCCGGGTCTTGGCCTTTTGCGCGGAGTACGCGAGCTCGACATAGTGAACGCGCATGCGCTCCTCGCGCACGCCATCCGGCAGCGCCGCGCCTCGCTGCACGAGCGAGCGCATCAGGTCCTGCGGATCGTGGAGGATCGCCATGTACTGCAGCTGCCAGTGCCAGGCATCACGTTTGGCCGTCACCCACTCCTCGGTCTCCGCGACGCCCACGTACCCGATGTCCGCGGTCTTTCGCCGCGGCGGGTCGCGATCCGCGATCAGCAGCGAGCGCTTGCGCGACGGGATGCGCTCGTAGGCGCTGTCTTCGACGACGACGAAGATATCGAGATCGCAGTCCGCGGGCGGCGTCCCGGGATACACGGAGGTTCCAGAAAGCAGCGCTCCGAGTGCTCCTGGAACGAGATGCTCGAGGACGAGCTCCTGCGCGCGATGCACCAACGCACCACGACGCGCCGCGACCTCGACCGTGTCGGAGCTCGGTGCGGGCATTCACCCAAGGTAACATTGGACGTGATCGCGCGTGTTACGCTCGGTGCACCCGTGGATGAGTCGGTTGTGACCGCTGCGATCCAACGCGCTCGACAGATCGTGCAGCCCTTCGCGGCGATCGAGGGCTACCTCGGCAGTTTTCTGACCGGCTCCCTCATGTTTCCAGGAGCGGGGGACGCGCAGTCCGAGCTCGACATCGTCGTGCTCATCGCGGATGAGGCCGCGCCTCGCCTGCAGCGGCGACATCAGGTCGTGATCGATCGCGGTCCACCGCGCCGCAAGGAAGCGGATGTCCTGTTCACCGCGTGGTCCGAGCAGGCTCATGCGGGCACCACGGAAGACATTCGGCACTGGACCGCCGGTCTGGCACGCGTCGTCGACGATCCGTCCCAGACGGTCGCTGCGCTACTCGCGGACATGGGTCACGTCTCGGAACCGTTCGCCATCGATCGAATGAAGCTGCACTTCCTCGAGCTCCACCACTGCTGGGTCAAAGAACGACGCATGCGCGAGCGCGGCGAGCTGATCAACGCGGCGTACATGGTCCGACTGGGGGCCCAGGCTGCGGTGAAGACACTCGCGTTCCTGCGCCGGACGTGGCCACCGGTACCCCACTGGACGGTTCATGGCCTCCGCCACGCCGGGGTCCCCGCCGGCGTGATCGACGTCGTGGGAGCCGCCCTCGTCGGGCCCGCTGACCAGGGGCTCGAAGCGTTGCTCGACGCCGTGCGCGGTCAGCTGGACGCGGCCGGGCTCACGTTCCATCGCGAGCTCCTCGTCCTGGATGCCTGGTGGTGGAGTGGCGATGGCCAGGTGATCGCGGCGCGATGGGGACTCGGTATCATGTGAGTTGCGCGCGGCGTCGCAACCAGGTCAGCCCTGCTTGGCACTCGCGACGCGCGCCAGCAGGTCGGCGACCGACTGCATGTCGGCGAAGGCCGCCGTCGTGATTTGCTCGAGGGGGATCATCAAACCCGACCCGGCCTCCAGGGAATCGAGCAAGTCGATGATCGATAACGAGTCCAGCGTTTTTAGCTCGCCACTTGGGGTGAGGAGCGACAGCTTGCGCGCACTGTCGCGGACGACCTCAAGGTAGCTCGTCATGTGCCTCCGGATACTACCAGGGCCGCACGTGAAGTAAGATGAACCGATGTTCGTATCCGCGGTGACTTCGACCACATGAAGATCGGCCGTTACTTCACGGTGGTCGGCGAGAGTCCGTACCGCGGCATCGAGTTCGACCGGAGACGCAGCGAGATCCGGAACCCCGATGGCTCGACGGTGTTCTTGATGGACAACGTCACCGTCCCCGCCGCGTGGAGCCAGGTCGCGACCGACATCCTTGCACAGCGGTATTTCCGGAAGGCGGGCATCGGCACCGCGACTGGTGGCGAGCGCTCCGGGTATGGCGACGCGGACGCGGATCACGAGACCGACGCGCGCCAGGTGTTCCACCGACTCGCGGGGTGCTGGCGCCACTGGGGCGAACGGCATGGCTACTTCGACAGCAGCGAGGACGCGCAGACATTCTATGACGAGATGTGCCACGCACTGGCGAAGCAGATCGCTGCGCCGAACAGCCCGCAATGGTTCAACACCGGCCTGCATTACGCGTACGGGATCGAGGGGGAGTCGCAGGGACACCACTACGTCGACGCCACCACGGGTGAGCTCGCGCGCAGCACGAGCGCGTACGAGCGTCCGCAGCCCCACGCATGCTTCATCCTGAGCGTCGCGGACGACCTGCTGAAGGATGGCGGCGTCATGGACCTGTGGACCCGCGAGGCGCGGATCTTCAAGTACGGGTCGGGCGTGGGCACGAACTTCTCGAAGCTTCGTGGCCATGACGAGAAGCTGAGCAGCGGCGGAAAGTCCAGCGGCGTCATGTCGTTCCTGCGCGTCGGTGATCGATCCGCCGGGGCGATCAAGTCCGGTGGGACCACGCGCCGCGCCGCGAAGATGGTCTGCCTCGATATCGATCATCCCGACATCGAGGAGTTCATCACGTGGAAGGTCAAGGAGGAGCAGAAGGTCGCCGCCCTCGTCACCGGCTCGCACGTGCTGCAGCACCATCTGCGCGCGGTGATGACCGCGTTCCACGTCGGCAAGGACGGAACGAGCCCCGAGCTCCGCGCTGCGATCTCCGCGGCGAAGCTGGCCGGCATTCCGGTCAACTACATTCATCGCACGCTGCAGCTCGCCGGACAGGGCTACACGAGCCTCGAGCTCGCGACCTACGACGTCGCCTATGATTCGGAAGCCTACCGGACCGTGTCGGGCCAGAACTCGAACAACTCGGTCCGCGTGACGAATGAGTTCCTACGGGCCGTCGAGACCGGCGCACCGTGGAAGCTCGTCGCGCGCACAACCGGCGAGACGACCCGAACCCTCGATGCCGGCGAGCTCTGGAACGACATCTGCGAGGCGGCGTGGCAGTCTGCGGACCCCGGCGTCCAGTACGACACCACGATCAATCATTGGCACACGTGTCCGGCCGACGGCCGCATCGAAGCGAGCAATCCGTGCAGCGAGTACATGTTCCTCGACGACACTGCGTGCAACCTCGCGAGTATCAACCTCGCGCGCCTTTACGATGCACGGACCGGTGAGCTCGATGTCGAGGGTTACCGGCACGCGATCCGCCTCTGGACGATCGCGCTGGAGATCAGCGTACTCATGGCGCAATTCCCGAGCCGCGAGGTCGCGCAGGGCAGCCATGACTTCCGGACCGTCGGCTTGGGCTACGCGAACCTCGGCGCACTGCTCATGCGGATGGGCATCCCTTACGACAGCCGCGAGGGATGCGCGATGACCGGCGCGCTGACCGCGATTCTCGGCGGCGAGAGCTACGCAGTCAGCGCCGAGATGGCAGGCGAGCTCGGCGCATTCCCGGGATACGCACGCAACCGTGATCACATGCTGCGGGTCGTCCGCAACCACCGCCGCGCCGCACACGGCGCCGACGACTATGAAGGGCTCGACATCAAGCCAGTCGCGCTTGACGCGCACTCCTGCTCGCCGGCGCTCGTACGTGCCGCCCGCGAGTCCTGGGACCGGGCACTGCGTCTGGGCGAGCAGCACGGCTTCCGCAATGCTCAGGTCACAGTCCTCGCACCCACCGGCACCATCGGTCTCCTCATGGATTGCGACACGACCGGCATCGAGCCAGACTTTTCGCTGGTAAAATTCAAGAAGCTCGCCGGTGGCGGCTACTTCAAGCTGATCAACCAATCGATCCCGCCCGCGCTCGAGAAGCTCGGCTACCCGCCCGCACAAATCAGCGAGATGGTGACCTACGCGCTCGGTCGCAAGACGCTGCGAGGCGCGCCGTTCATCAATCACGACACCCTCGCCACGCGAGGCTTCACCCCGGCTGCGCTTGCTGCGGTCGAGGCAGCTCTCGAGCACGCGTTCCAGATCGACTTCGCGTTCAACCGGTGGACGCTCGGCGACGCCCTGTGCGCCGAAGTTCTTGGACTCACTCTCGCGCAGCTCGATGTTCCGAGCCTCGACGTGCTCGCCGGGCTCGGGTTCACGCCGGCGGAGATCGAGGCGGCGAACGAATACGTCTGTGGCTCGATGACGCTCGAGGGCGCACCGCACCTCGCACCCCAGCACCTGGCCGTGTTCGACTGCGCGAGCAAGTGCGGAAAGCGCGGTACGCGCTACATCAGCGCCGACGGCCACATCCGCCAGATGGCCGCGGCGCAGCCGTTCCTCAGCGGCGCGATCAGCAAGACGATCAACCTGCCGTCGCACGCGACGGTCAAGGACGTGCACGCGGCATACTGGCTGTCGTGGACGCTCGGCCTCAAGGCGAACGCGATCTACCGACAGGGCTCGAAGCTGAGTCAGCCCCTCAACGCCAACGACGATGACGCGGCAGCGATCGTCGCGGCCGCCTTGCTCGCGGCCGAGCCCCTCGCGGCCGGCAACGGGTCGCCCGCATCCGTCGAACAGGTGGCGTCGGCGCTCGCGCACCGCGTCTTGTCCGGTCGCCGCCACTTGCCTGGCCGCCGAACCGGTTACACCCAGAAGGCGCGGGTCGGAGGGCACAAGCTCTACTTGAGGACCGGAGAGTTCGAGGACGGCATGCTCGGCGAGATCTTCGTGGACATGCACCGGGAAGGCGCTGCGTTCCGCTCCTTGATGAACTGCTTCGCGATCGCGATCTCGCTCGGCTTGCAATATGGGGTACCGCTCGACGAGTTCGTGGAGGCGTTCGTGTTCACACGCTTCGAGCCCAACGGGCTCGTGACCGGCCACGACAACATCAAGATGTCGACTTCGGTGATCGACTACATCTTCCGCGAGCTCGCGCTGTCCTATCTCGGTCGCACCGATCTCGTGCAGGTAAGACCCGAAGATCTCCAGGGCGATGCGATCAGCGACCCCGATCAGCACCGCGTGTCGAGCACCGACGTCGAGTCCCCAGCAAACCGGGGCAAGCTGTGGGAGTGGCAGTCGCAGCCGCGCGCGGCGGCGGTCGTCCACGCATCACCGGCCGGGATCGCGAACGCCGACGCGCAGGTGGTCCAGGCACGGCTCAAGGGGTACGAGGGCGACCCCTGTCGCAACTGCGGAGCGTTCACTCTGGTCCGCAATGGCGTGTGCCTCAAGTGCGACAGCTGCGGCGAGACGAGCGGTTGCAGCTGAGCACGGCCCGTGCGACTGCCGTGCTGCTACCCTTCATTGCAAGGTAGAACCCACCATGGAACTATCGCGTCACGCGTTGCTGCGCCGTCTCATAGGTCTGTCCCCTGTAAATGACTGACCTTTACCGCCGACTGCTCGAGGCCCACGCCGGCCGTGCCGAGAACATCCCGGTGCGGCTCGCGGGCGCGCCGGCACCGCTGTCGCTGGCACAAGAACGCATGTGGCTGCTCGAGCAGCTGACGGAGGAGGCCACGCGTTCGCACCAGCTGCGGCGTTTCCGTCTGCGCGGCCGACTCGACGTGGCCGCGCTTCATGGCGCTCTTCTGGATCTCCAGACTCGCCAGGAGATTCTTCGCACGCGCGTGCCGACCAGGGATGGCCGGCCGTTTCAGGAAGTGATGCCGGTCGCGGACATTCCGCTGCCGCTCGAGGATCTGCGTGGGCTGGCCCCGTCGGAGAAGGACCTTCGCCTCTCTGCGATGGTGGTCGAGCAACGGCGAGCGTTCGATCTCGAACGGGACGTACTGTGGCGGCTGCGCCTGGCTCGCCTCGACGATGAAGAGCATCAGCTGTTCATCACCCTGCACGAGGTGATCGCGGACGGCGCGTCGGTTGGCATCCTGTATCGCGAGCTCGCGGCGTTCTATTCCGCACGCCTTGCCGGCAGCGTGCCGGAGCTGCCCCCGCTACCGATCCAGTACGCCGATTACGCGACCTGGCAGCGTGCTCGGATCGATGACGAGGACTTCGCGCAACAGCTCGAGTACTGGCGCACGTCGTTGCGCGGCGTCTCGGCGGTCGAGCTACCCAGGAAACGCCCGGTCGCCGCGCGCTCACGCCGAAGTGGATGTGAGGCCGTCGTGATCGATTCTGCGACGTCAGCTGCGTTGCGCGCGCTGTGCATCGAGGCTGATGCGACGCTGTTCATGGGCTTGCTCGCGGCGTTCCAGTCGCTGCTTGCGCGGTACACGGGAAATGACGTGATCGCTGTGGGCGTACCGATCGCGAACCGGCTGCGGCGGCAGACCAGGCCGCTGATCGGGCGCTTCGCGAATGGGTTGCTCCTGAGGACCGATCTGTCGGGCGACCCAAGCTTCTCGGAGACCCTTCGTCGCACGCGCGAGACCGCGCTCGGTGGGTTCGCACGCCAGGAGATGCCGCTCGAACGGATCTTCGACGTGCTCGCACCGGCACGCGTGAGCGCTGCTCCGCTGTTCAACGTGATGTTCGCGCTCCAGGGCCAGCCGGGTCGCCTGCAGCTCGGCGAGCTAGACGTCGAGGAGGTCTGGAAACCAAACGGCGCCGCACGGAATGAGCTCGTGCTGTCCGTAGCGCCAGCTCCGAACGAGACCCTCCTCGCACGGATGGTTTTCGACCCCGAGCTCCTGGACGCTCAGCTCGTCGCGCAGATGGCGAACGACTACGCGCGCCTGCTCGCCGACGTCGTCGCGCAACCGGCCGCGGCCGTCGGTGCCCTTCGGGCGGCGCCGGGTCCCATTTTCCCCGTCGACCGACCCGCGAACCCGGCGAATCTCGACGACGCGCTTCTTCATGTGCGGGTCGCCGAACACGCCGCGTCCCGTCCACGCGCCACGGCCATCGCGTTCCCGGGCGGCGTCGTCGACTACGGCGAGCTCGCCCGCCACACGCTCCAGCTCTCACACCACCTCCTCGCGCTTGGGGTGCGGGTGGGCGCGCCCGTGGTCGTGCTCCTTGACGCTTCGGTCGACCTCATCGCGACGCTCGCAGCGCTTCTGCAGATCGGGGCCACCGCCGTCCGCCTCGATCCGGCGGCGCCGATCGACCATCTACGCGCCGCGGTCGTCGACTGCGGTGCGCAGCTGCTGATCACGACCTCGAAGAACCTTCCCACGCTCGAGGGGGTCCGGCGCGTCGAGCTGGACCAGGTGCGCGATCAGCTCGTGAGCGGCTCGACTACGGCGCCCGAGATCCGCGTCGGCGCCGAGCAGCTCGCAACGATCGTGTATGCGCTCACGCCGTCGTTGCGTCAGGGTGTCGCGATCGCACGTTCGGCGCTCGGTGCTCGGGTCGGAACACTGCAGGCGGAGCTTGCGCTCGACCGGCACGATGTCGTGCTGCACCTCGCAATGACCGTCGATCCCGCGGCCGTGGAGCTCGTCGTGGCGCTCGCATCGGGTGCCACTCTCTCGCTCGCACCCGGGGCCGTTCCGAACGAACGCGTGACGACATTGTTCCTCCTGCCAGGCCAGCTCGCTGCGTTGCTCGAGGATCTGGCGTGGAGCTCCTGGAGCGGTTTGCGGCGCGTGATCTGTGCTGGCGATGGGCTGACGCCGGCGTTGCAAGATCGATTCTTCGCGCGCTCGAGCGCCGCGCTCTACCGGTCGTACGTCACCGAGGAGACCGGCACGGCAGCGATCCGGCGGTGCGCGCCGGATGCGCTGGCACGCACCGTCCCGATTGGCCACGCGGTCGCGCAGATGAGGCTTCGTGTGCTCGACGGCCGGCTGCGGCCCGTGCCGGTGGGCTGCGAGGGAGAGCTCTGCGTCACGGGCGCGCAGCTCGCGACCGGCTACCACGGCAGTCCGGCGATGACTCCGGGCGCCTTCGTCCCCGATCCGTTCGGGCCCTCCGGCACGCTGATGTATCGCTCGGGAGACCGTGCGCGCCAGCAGTTCGACGGTGCGGTGGAACTACTCGGCTCTGTGGCCGACCAGATTCGAATCCGTGACCTCCGCATCGCGCCCACGGATGTCGAGAACGTCATCGCCGAGGTTTCCGCGGTGCGGCAGGTCGTGGTGGTCGAACGCGGCGAACGTCTCGTCGCCTACATCGTGCCGAACGATGGGTTCGATGCGAGTCGTGTACGCGAGCACGTCGCGAGCCGCCTCCCGGGTTACATGGTTCCGTCCGCGATCGTCA
Organism: Deltaproteobacteria bacterium; assembly: GCA_013813945.1. GTDB lineage: Bacteria > Myxococcota_A > Polyangia > Haliangiales > Haliangiaceae > JABFXX01. The sequence continues at coordinate 11,926 of JACCQV010000440.1, forward strand.
CGGTTGCAGTGCTACCGGTCGACACATGCGGACGCGTGGTGCGCGCGGAGTTACCGCAGCCCGAAGAGCACGATCCGACGTCGGACACCTACGTCGCGCCGCGCACCCCCGATGAGTCGGCGCTGGCCAAGCTGTGGTGCGAACGGCTCGGGATCCGTCACGTCGGTGTTCACGATGACTTCTTCGAGCTCGGTGGGCACTCGCTCCTCGCAATCCAGATGATCGCGGAGATCGAACGAGCGCTCGACGTCCGGATCCCGCTGCGCCTGCTGTTCGTCGGGCGCACGATCGCCGCGATCGCACGTGAGGTGGCCGCTCGTCGTGGCACGGATGCAAGCGCCCGTGATCGGCCGCGTGTCATGACCGGTGCCCGCCGTGCACGCCTGCTCCCACCGCAACGCGGTACCTACCGCCTGCACCAGGACGCACCGAGTAATCACCTCAACCGCCAGACCTGGTCGGTCTGGCTCGACGGCGACGTGGACGCGCGGGCGCTCGAACGAGCGCTCACTGCACTGCGTGAACGTCATGGGATCCTCAGGGCTCGATTTTACGAGGCTGACGGCGAGCTCTGGCAGGAGGTTCTCGACGCCGCCGCAGTCGCATTCCCCGTCCTGGTGTGCACGGACTTGCAACGACTCGCGCCCGAGGAACAGGGCCAAGCCGACACCGCGTTCCAGGAGCAGTTCCTCGGACGTCCGTTCGAGCTCGCCAGCGGCGAAGTCATGCGCGCGGCGCTGGTCGCGTTCTCGTCACGGCGCAGCCGTCTGACGGTGACCATGCACCGAGTCGTGTGTGACGACGAATCCAAGCGTGTGTTCATCGCCGAGCTCGCGCAGCTCTGGGCTGCGTTCGTTGCGCGCGTGGATGCGGACCCTGCTGCAGTGCTGCCACCTCCGGTTCACCAGTACCTCGACCTGGCCGACTACCTGGACCGGCTCGCCGATTCGCAGGTCGGACGCCGACATCATGAGTTCTGGTCGCAGACGCTCGACGGAGCTGTGCCGCTCGAGCTGCCAAACGACCTCCCGCGGGTCGCGGTCGAGGCGCGACGAGATGCAAAGACCGGCTTCGCCACGTTCCCGATGTCGTTCACGCGTGCGGAGCTCGACGCGAAGACCTCCGAGGCAGTCAGGCGGATCGCGACGAGCGAGCACGCCTTGGTGCAGGCGACGCTGATGGCAGCGATGGCGGCCTACCTGCGCGGCTTGACCGGGCAGACGGATCTCGCGATCGTGAGCTACCTGATCTACCGGCACCTGCCAGGCTTCGAAGCAGCGATGGGCCTGTTCGCGAATCCACTGGTCATGCGGATCTCGGGCGCGGGCGGGGCGACGTTCCGGGAGCTGATCGCGCGCACGCAGACCGTCATGACGAGCGCATATGAGCACGGGGAGTGCGACGTGCTCGGCCGTGCCTCCCACCGCATGTTTCGCCTCTGCTTCAACTATATCTACACCGCTGGCAAGGGTGCTGCCGGCGCCACGGTCCCCTGGCCGCCCGGCGTGGCGGTCACCCCGGCAGCGCTGCCAGAGCAACATCCCAAGTTCGCGTTTGACCTGATGCTGTTCATCATCGACCAAGGCGACGAGATCGGGCTGACGATGGCCTACAACCTCGAGCTGTTCACCGCGGAGCGTGCACAACAGTTTGTTCGTGGCTACGCCGAGCACGTCGCACGTGCGTGCTCGGCACCCGATGCGGGGCCGTAGCTCTCAACGCACGCGCGTGGCCGCGAGGAACCGCGACATCAGATAGAGCGCGGTGACCGTGAGCCCGATCGAGAGGCCGATCCACAGGCCGACCACGCCAAGGCCGAGCGTGTAGGCGCAGACGAGCGAGATGCCGAGGCCGATCGCGTAGTGGCCGATCAGGTTCCCGATCAACGTCGCGCGCGTCTCGCCGAGCCCACGCAGCGCTCCGGCTGCGATCGCCTGCGCCCCGTCGGACAGCTGGAATAGCGCTGCGACCAGGAACAGCGGAACCGCAACCGCGAGCACGCGGGGATCCGGCGAGAACAGCCCCACGATCGAGCCCGGGATCGCGACGAACAGCGCGGCGAAGCTCGCCATGACGCCCATCCCGAGGATCAGGCCGATCACGCCCCGGCGCCGCGCGAGGCCGACATCGCCCGCGCCGATCGCGTGACCGACGCGAACCGCGGTTGCCGAACCGATGCCGACAGCCGCCGCGAAAGTGAAGCTCGAGACGGTCAGC
>JACCQV010000493.1 GCA_013813945.1 Deltaproteobacteria bacterium
CGATTGTTCGGGTCGATGGGATCGCGAGAGGAGCGTCGCCCGTGAAGGTGTCCGTCACGCGGGGTGTTCGAGTCGTCGTGGCGGCGGAGCTCGCCGGATATCAACCCACGTCGCAGACCTTGGAGATTTCGACGGTCGAACCATCCATGGCCATCGCGCTCGACGCTTTAGCTGCGATCGCCTCCGACGCAGGTGTCGCTGACGCAGCTCCTGCCGCGAAACCTGACGCCCGCACGCCGAGCAAGCCGCCACGCAAGCGACCTCCGGCCGGCAGCAACGCCGATACCTTCAACCCGAACGAGGTCGGTGGAGACTGATGCAAACGTCCTTGATCTGGATCGTGCTCGCGACCTTGCTCCTTGCCTGCGGAGAGCCCAGCGACGGCGACGATATCGACGCGGGTGTCGATGGTCGCGTGGATGCGCCACCTGGATGCACGCGACCCGAGCTCGACGCGCCATGGCTGCGAACGCTGCTGACCGACTCGGTCGGTCAATTGGCCACAACACCGCGCTACCTGCCGACCGAGCGCAATGCTGCGCGGACGTACCTCTCGGGCCAGCTGGCTGCTATGGGCTGGACCGCCCAGACGCACACGTACGCGAACGGCGCGAACCTGTCGGCGAGCATCCCGGCAACGATGGGCAGCGGTAAAACGATCGTAGTCGGTGCGCACTTCGACACGGTCTCGGGAAGCCCGGGTGCCAACGACAACGCGAGCGGCGTCGCGGTCGTGCTGGCGATCGCGCGGTACCTCAAGGACACGCCGTGCCGGACCTCGCCGGTGACCATCGTTTTCTTCGACCAAGAGGAGCTCGGGCTGTTCGGCAGTCGCGCCTACGCGCAGACCCTGACGCCATCGAACGTGCTCGCCGTTCACACGATCGATCAGGTCGCCTGGGATGCCGATGGTGACAGGCGCTTCGAGCTCGAGCTACCGACGCCCGCGCTCGAGGCCGAGTGGCAAGCCGCCGCCGCGGTCGTTGGCGTCCCCGTGATCACGACGACTACGACCGGCACCGACCACCAAGCATTTCGAGATCGTGGCTTCGCAGCGATGGGCCTGACCGAGGAGTACGTCGGGGGCGACACGTCTCCGTTTCGACACACCCCGAACGACACACGCGCGAGCATCGATTCGTACGTCGACTACCTCGTCCTCGCCGCGAAGCTCACCAGCCAGGTGATTCTCGAGGAAGTCAGCCCGTAGGCCGACCGCGAGATGTCGGAGAGGTCCCGTGCCCGTAGCCATGCATGTGCTCCAGACCTCCGCGCCGGCGGCGGCAGAAGAAGATCCCTTGCTGCCGCCACATCGGAACCCACGTATACTGAAGGCGATGGCTCAGCCGAAGGCACCAGACGACGAGGGCGTTCCAGCCGGTCTCCAACCATTGGTCGAGCAGCTCGCGACGTTGCATGCCGCCGACCGGGAACGAATCGTCCGCGCCGCGCGGAAGGTGGCACATGAGCAGCGGCGGCACTCCGTGAAGTGGAGCAGCCTCCGGGCCGCCTGTGGGGTCGTCCGCCTCGGCGGTGACGCGGTGGCCGATACGCAGGCCCTGTACGATGGCTGACGTCGTCCTCGATGCAAACGTGCTCGTCGGCTATCTCGACGCAAGCGATTCTCAGCATGCACGCGCACGAGCCCTGATCGAGCGTCTGGAAGCCGACGGGCATGAGAGTGTGCTGCTCGACGTCCTCGTCGCCGAAGCGGTATCCGTCTTGTGCCGCCGCGCGCGAGAGCGAAAGGCGAGTCCCCCAGATCTCGCTGGCGTGTTGTCTCGAGTGCGGCGGTGGCACGACGAAGGCGAAATCGAGCCAGCACTCTCCGACGTGCCGCGTTTCTTTGGCGACATTCTCGACGTAATCGAAAGCACCTCCGGCGCACTGAACTTCAACGACGCACTCATCGTCATCCTGCAGCGGGATGCGATCATCGACGATGTGGCGTCGTTCGACGTAGCGTTCGACAACGTCGCTGGCTTTCGGCGAATTGCCTAGAGCGTAGGCGAACGAAGCGCGTAGCTCCCCGCCTTGGCTGGGAATCCGTTCGCAGGCATCCTCGGATCAAATGCAGCCGATTCTTGATGGTGTAGACGATCTCATCGACGAAGCGCTGCAGGTGTCTAACGTCGGAGCAGCCCCTCACTACAAACACAAGACAAGCTGGAACGCTGTCGCGAGCCGCACTGCCCTCGTCGATTGGCACAGACTTTTAGAGCGAGCTGCCCAGCGCATTCAGAACAACTGGGATGGGGAAGCGTGTCGCGGCAAGGAGAACTGGCGCTTCACTCGGAATCCCACAATAGATCCGGAGAACACTAGCCCTGAGAAGCGAATCGAGAAGGGGATCGTCGTGCATTGCGGCGACTCGTGGGCCAACCAGGTGCCGACGTGCTCAGGCGTCAACAATGGCAACGAAAGGCATCGCTGCATCGACCTCGCCTTCATGGAGGGAGCTCGCGTGGAGCTAATCGAACTCAAAGATACAGCGGGCAACAACCCACTCTTCACGGCAATCGAGGTTCTGATCTACGGGCTCGTGTATCGGTTCTCCAGAGTGAACCGACGTGCCCTCGGGTACAGCGAGACCAATAACCCGCTCATGTTCGCGCCTGATCACATCGAGCTCAAGGTCCTGGCGCCCACCGAGTACTACCGCAAGTACGACGCTTCTGGCCTTGCAGGCCTGGAGAGCGGAATCAAGACGGGGCTCGGGAAGCTCCTACTCGACGGCTACGGCCTGACCTTCGGCTTCGAGCAGTTCGATCTTGTTCACGAGATAGCGGACGGCGACGACTCACATCGATGGCGCGACATGATCAAGGGGCGGCGTCCAGTGCACCTATGACGTGCTCGTCCACGTAAGGCAACGCAGCGAACCGCCTTCGAGCGCAACTGCGCTGCAATCGATAGCGACGACTGCTCGACCTTGGAGCAGCTCCTCTACTCGCTTGAGCGCGACTTCGTCGCTCGCAGCGGCATAGATGGGAACGAAAACGGCATGTGCCGTTTCAACGAGATTCACGTATACGCCTGTCGCGGGCGGTATCTTCCGTCGACTAGAGAGATCTGGCGCATAGGGAACAAGCATCGGCTCGACTCCCTGTTCGCGCAGAGCGCTTGCCACTGCCTCCCCATACGCGCGATCGATCGCGGAGTAGTCGTTCACGAACGCCGAGTCCTCGTTGAGCAGATGCACCACGCCATCGGAGTGCCCGAAAAGGTCGCCATCTTCGATAGGGATCACGATGAGGCGCTCGATCTCCAACTCGGCACGCAACTGATGCTCGACCTGCTTCCTCGTCATGCTCGGGTTCTCCGAGAACACCCTGTCGGTGACGACCG
>JACCQV010000513.1 GCA_013813945.1 Deltaproteobacteria bacterium
GCCGAGGACGAGCCCGAGGACGCTCCGGCGCCCGCGCCGACGCCAGATCCTGCTCCGGCGCCCGCTGCAACGCCGGCCGCGGCTCCGGCTTCGGCCCCCGCGCCGGCCTCGGCAAAGGCCACCCCGGCGAAGCCGGCGCCCAAGAAGGCGACTCCGGCGACGCCCGCAAAGCCGGCACAAAACCCGCAGAAGTAACGCCCTCACATGTGCGGCATCATTGGCTACATCGGTTCCCGTCAAGCAACCCCCATCCTGATCGGGGGGCTGCGTAAGCTCGAGTACCGCGGGTATGACTCCGCGGGCGTCTCCGTGATCGATCCCGCATCGGGAGGCCCGTCGAGGGTGATCCGGTGCCGTGGAAAGCTCGCCAACCTCGAGGAGAAGCTGACGCGCGAGCCCGCAGCGGGAACGGTCGGCATCGGCCACACCCGGTGGGCAACGCACGGCAGGCCGAGTGACGAGAACAGCCATCCGCACAAGGCCGGGCCGATCAGCGTCATTCACAACGGCATCATCGAGAACCATCTCGCGCTGCGCGCGGAGCTCGTGACCGCCGGCGCCAAGTTCTCATCGGAGACCGATACCGAGATCTTTGCGCACCTCGTCGAGCATGCGCTGATCGCAGGCGCGCCGGACCTGACCACGGCGGTTCGGCGCTCGCTCGCGAAGGTTCACGGGAGCTTTGCGTTTGTCGTGATGAGCGACAAGGAGCCAGGCGTCCTCGTGGCCGCCAAGAACTCGTCTCCACTCGTCGTCGGCCTCGGCGATGGCGAGAACTACGTCGCATCCGATGTGACCGCCATCCTCGCGGAGACCCGCAAGGTGATCTTCATGGAGGAAGGCGAGATGGTGACCGTCACGCGCGACGGGGTGACCATCACCGACTTCGAAGGCAACGCGCGTACGCGCGAGCCCAAGATGATCACGTGGTCGGCCGTCCAGGCAGAGAAGGGCGGCTACAAGCACTACATGCTCAAGGAGATCCACGAGCAGCCCCGCGCGGTCGCGGACACGCTGGTCGGTCGGATCAACCTCGAGGCCGACGATGTCTCGCTCGACGGCATCGAGCTCGACGTCTCGAAGATCAAGCGCATCATCTTCATTGCGTGCGGCACCTCGTACCATGCGTCGATGGTCGGCGAGCACCTCGTCGAAGCGATGGCGAGGATCCCGACCGAGGTCGATCTCGCGTCGGAGTTCCGCTACCGCGATCCGATCCTCGGCCCGGGTGACCTCGTCGTCGCGGTCAGCCAGTCCGGCGAGACGCTCGACACGATGGAGGCGATCCGCGAAGCAAAGCGGAAGGGCGCGCAGGTGTTTGCGATCTCGAACGTCATCGAGGCGTCGATTCCGCGGCTCGCCGACTACGCGTTCTACACGCACGCCGGTCCGGAGATCGGCGTCGCATCGACGAAGGCGTTCACTACCCAGCTGATCGCGATCACGCTGCTCGCGATCCACCTCGGCCGCCGGACCGGCACGCTGTCCAAGGAGCGAGCGCGCGAGCTGCTCGGCGAGCTGGTTGCGCTGCCGAACAAGATGCGCGACATCGTCGAGAGCGGCGCGCAGATCCAGGCGATCGCCCGGCGCTACGGCAACGCGAACGGGTTCTTGTTCCTCGGCCGCGGCTCGCAGTACCCGATCGCTCTCGAGGGCGCGCTCAAGCTCAAGGAGATCTCGTACATCCACGCCGAGGGCTATGCCGCCGGCGAGATGAAGCACGGCCCGATCGCGCTGATCGACGAGCACCTCCCGGTCGTCGTCCTCGTGCCGCGTGGCCCGAGCTACGAGAAGACCGTGTCGAACCTCGCCGAGGTCCGCGCGCGGCAGGGCAAGGTGATCGCGATCGCCACGCGCGGCGACAACGAGATCGGCGGCCACTCCGACGAGGTCATCGTCATCCCCGATACCGCGCTCGAGCTCCAGCCGATTCTGACCGTGCTACCGATGCAGCTGCTGTCGTATTACGTCGCCGACTTCAAAGGCACGGACATCGACCAGCCGCGCAATCTGGCGAAGTCGGTTAGCGTCGAGTAGTGACGCAGAAGAAGCTGACCCACTTCGACGACGCCGGTGCGGCCCACATGGTCGATGTCGGCGCGAAGGCCGAGACCGAACGAGTCGGCATCGCGAGCGGCTCGATCACGATGTTGCCCGCGACTGCGAAGGCCGTGAAGGCCGGGCAGATCGGCAAGGGCGACGTTCTCGGCGTCGCGCGACTCGCCGGGATCCAGGCGGCGAAGCGCACCGCGGACTGGATCCCGCTGTGTCATCCGCTGCGGCTCACGGGTGTCGACGTCGACCTCCGCATCGAAGGCAACGCCGTCAAGATCACCGCGACGGTGCGCGCCTTCGATCGTAGCGGCGTCGAGATGGAAGCACTGACCGCGGTCTCGGCCGCGGCGCTCACGGTCTACGACATGTGCAAGGCGATCGATCGCGGCATGGTGATCGGTGAGATTCGTCTCGACGAAAAACGCGGTGGAAAATCCGGCGCCTGGAAACGCTGAGCGCACCGCCGGCCCTGGATCTTGCGGCCTCCGCGACGTTCAAGGAGAGTGTGACCGCGTTTGTGATGCCACGTGGTGGCCTCATGATCGACGTCTCTGTCGCTGGTCAGCGCCTGAAGTTCCAGCCAGCGGGCTGACGTCGAGGCACGAGCGCCGTCGCGAGCTGTCTCAGGGGCGCTCGAAGGCGGAGCCAGAGCGGCGCTCGAACACGAGCAGCTCGCCGAGGGTGTCGTGGTCGCGGGTGCCGACGTGGAGCATCCCGAGTCGTCGGATCACGCCAAGCGATGCGAAGTGCCACGGGAACGTGGTCGCCTGGACCGCGGAGATACCGGGCTGGCCGAGTGCCCATTCAACGCACGCTTGCGTCGCCTCCACGGCGAACCCATTGCACCGCGAGGACTCCTCGATCGAGTAGGCGACCTCTGCGATGCCGTCCTTCGGCAGACCATGGAACACGACGCTACCGACCACGCGTGGTTCGTCCTTGAGCAGCACGAGCGAGTCGCCCCATAGCCGCACGTCGGGTTGTTCGCGCAGTGCGTCGCGCGAGAACGGGAACCCGAGGGCGACCAGATCGTCGTTGGGCCACGAGTCGGGGAACGCTGCGCCGACGACCGCTTCTGCTCGCGCCTTGTCGTGATCGAGGACCGCCTCGATCGCGGGGAGCGAGATCGGGACGAGGCGGAGGCGAGCGGTCACCAGCGCCGGCATCGTCAGGGTCCGGTCTTCGCCACCCCGAGCACGAGCCCGAGCTCGGACGGGCCCTGGCCGATCAGGCCATAGCGGACGTCGGCGTTGAACAGCCAGCCAGAGATGTATTGATCGAGCCCGACGCTCGCGACGCCGCCGGCGAACGCGCGCTGCATGCTGGGCGGGATCACCTGGTTTGCGCGAAACAGCGCGCCGCCGACACGCGCGGTGAGATAGCGGCTCGGGTTGTCACCGGGCCGGAAGCGGATGCCGAGCATGACATCCATCTGCAGCGTCAGGAGCTCGTCATCGATGCGTGCGGCCGCCGAGCTGTACATCGTCCCGAACACGACCGAGGACTTCACCGACCAGCCGAGCCGGCTCTGCGTCGACATCGGCTGCCACGCGGCCTGACCGCCGAGCAGGTAGCCGACCCCGAGTGGCTTGGCGTCCGCTCCGGTGCCGGCGATCACGCCTACGATCACTCCGAGGCTGCCGGGTGGAAGCTCCTCGGCCGATGCGGAGCCGCTCGCGCACAGCGCGCCGGTGAGGACTGCCGCGACGACGGCCCCTCGCATCTAGAACTTCGAGGTGGTGGCGAGAAACGTCATCTTGTCGTTGGTCGCGCGGAGGCGCCGCGACAGGGTCCTCACCCAGTTCCAGAGCAGCTCGTACGCGAGGTCGCGATCGACGAACAGGAGGTCCTCGAGGTCCTTCCGGTTGACGACGAACAGCCGACACTTCTCATGGCACACCGCCGTGGCGGAGCGCGGAGCATCGTCGATCAGCGACATCTCGCCGAAGTACGCGCCAGGCCGGAGCACCGCCAGTGCTTCTTCGCCCATTCCGGGAACGATGCGGCTGATCCGCACGGCGCCTTCGACGATCAGGTAGAACTTGTCGCCCGGCGATCCCTCCGCGAAGATCGTCGCCGAGGAGCGGTACTGCTCCTCGAGTCCGATATCGACAACTCGCCGGAGGTGGGTCGCGGGCAAGCCGCTGAACATGTCGATCTGAGCGAGGATCTCGATCGTCGACTTCCCCTTTAGATCGAGCTCCCCGGGCTTGGCGTCGTCGTCGGACATGCCGCCTCAGCGTCCCATAGGCCCCTCCGAAACGCAAAATGGCCCGGGTTTCCCCGAGCCATCTCTACCCTTTCGGGTAACCCGCGCCTGGAAGGCCTACGCGCCGACCTTGAGGACGAGGAGGAGCGCGATGATGAGCGCGTAGATGACCAGCGACTCGATGAGCGCGAGGCCGAGAATCATCGGGCCGCGGATCTGACCAGCAGCGCCCGGGTTGCGGGCGATACCGTCGAGCGCGGCGGCCGCAGCGCGACCCTGGCCGATGCCACCACCGAGAGCGGCGATGCCGATGCCGAGACCGGCGGCGAGCGCGATCAGGCCGTAGTTGGACGCGAGGCCCTGGGCCCGGACGGCCTCGACTTCGGCGCCCTGCGCGAACGCCATGCCGCAGAACACGAGCAGGGTGGCGAGGGTGGAAAGAGCGGTGAACAGAATCTTGGACGAGCGCTTCATGGTGATTTTCCTTTTAGGGGGGCGCGGGGGCGGGTCTGCCGAACGGTCAGTTTATTAACGTGGTTTGGGTGGAATGGGTACCGGGTAAAGGGGGCTAGTGCTCCTCGTGCTCGATCGCCATGCCGATGTAGACCATCGTCAGGGTGCAGAACACGAGCGCCTGGATCAGGCAGATGAGGATGCCGAGCACGAGGAAGGGGAGGGGGACGAGGATCGGGACGAGTGCGAAGAACGACATGACGACCTTGTGGTCGGCCATCATGTTTCCCATCAGGCGAACCGCGAGCGACATCGGCCGGGCGATATGGCTGATCAGCTCGATCGGGAGCATCAGCGGGATCAGCGCCGGGCTCGGACCGAGGAAGTGCTTGAAGTACGCGACGCCGTGCTCCTTGACGCCGTAGTAGTGGGTCAGGAGGAAGACCATCACAGCGAGGCCAACGTTGGTCTTCAGCGAGTCGGTCGGTGCGCTGAATCCGGGGATCAACGCGAACAGGTTGTTGAACAGGATGAACAGCCAGAGCGCGCCGATCAGCGGGAAGAAGCGCGCGGCGTTCTTCTCGCCCATCGCGCCCTCGACCATGCCGTACACGCTCTCCGCCATGTACTCGAAGAAGTTCCGCAGGTTCATCGTGCGCGGCGGCACGATGCCCTTGTCGGCGCTCTGGAGGCCGCGGAAGAAGGCGAAGCCGCCCCACGCGACGAACGCCACGACGAGCAGCGTGATGAGGACGTGCGTCAGGGTCCACCCCGACTCGCCGAACATCTGCCACTCCCAGCTGCGCCCCAGCTTGCCCTGGGCCCAGTGATTGAACTTGTTCCAGGCGTCCCACTTGGAGAGGTAGTCGAACCACGTGCCGTGTTCACCCATGGTCGTGCTCGCTATCAGGGTCCTGCGCCGGGGCGCGAAGAGCGGTGGAGGCTGTCTCGATGACGATCGAGAGGACGAAGATCGAGTAGCCGATCGTGAAAGCGATGACGTCGAGCGGTAGCAGCAGAACAGCAGCCGCGACGGCGAGCATGAGCCCGATCATCTTCGGCATCATCAGCATCGAGGCAGCACCACCGCCCTTGCCCGCGGCGGCGTCTGCGGTCCACTTCACGACGAGGCGGCGCAGCACGTAGAAGTTCAGGCAGGTCAGCGCCGCACCGGCCGTGAGGCCGAGAACGATCGCAGTATCGCGGGTGAACAGGCCGGCGAGCACGACGATGCCGGCGAGTGCGTAGTTGATCCGCTCGATGCGGTGGATGCTCGGGCTACCCACGGTCGGTCGCCTCCGCCGCCCGCTCCGCCCGGCCCACCGCGCGCATCACGCCGCGGAAGCCGGCGATCAGGCCGAACACGAGGAACAGCAGCATCATCCACGGCGCCGTCCCGAGCTGCTTGTCGAGCCACCAGCCGAACAGGAGCCCGAGGATCACGGAGATCCCGAGCTCGAGGCCGACCGAGCTCGCGGACAGCGCGTCGTACGCCCGCTTGGCGGTGCGTGCTGCCGGGTCGATTCCGCGGCCTGGGGTCACGACACTTCGATGCAGTGTCGGCTCGGCAGAATCCTGCGACATTTCGCCACGGTTGGGAGGCGCAGACTGCATCAGCGGGGCCCACTTACCACGCCGAAAATGCACCGTCAATCGACCAGCGAGTCTCTGGCGGCAGCGACGATCTGATCGATGTCCTCGTCGGTGTGTGCGAGCGACACGAACATGGCCTCGAACTGAGACGGCGGCAGGAAAACCCCCTGCTCCCGCATCCGGCGGAAGAAGCTCCCGAACCGCTCGGTGTCGGCCAGCTTGGCCGTCTCGTAGTTGGTGACGGGTCCCTTGGTGAAGAACAGGGTCAGCATCGAGCCGACGCGGTTCAGCACCGCCGGCACCCCCGCCGCGGTCGCGGCCGCGAGCAGGCCATCGCCGAGGCGCTTGCCGAGGTGCTCGAGCCGGGCGTACGTCCCGGGGCGGGCGAGGATCTCCATGGCCTTGAGGCCGGCGGCCATCGCGAGCGGGTTCCCGCTCAGGGTGCCTGCCTGGTAGACTGGGCCGAGCGGCGCGAGCTTCTGCATGATCGCGGCGGCACCACCGAAGGCGGCGGCGGGCAGTCCGCCACCGACGATCTTGCCGATCGTCGTGAGATCGGGCGTCACTCCGTAGAGCTCCTGAGCCCCGCCATACGCAACGCGGAACCCGGTCATCACCTCGTCGAAGATCAAGATCGTCCCGTGCTTGCGCGTGATCTCGCGCAGACCCTCGAGATAACCAGGGGCGGGCACGACGAGGCCCATGTTGCCGGCGAC
>JACCQV010000537.1 GCA_013813945.1 Deltaproteobacteria bacterium
GGGTCGTACCAGCATGGGACGGCGGCGCCCTCCGGAAACCGCCGCTGCAGCGCATGCATGTCAGCTGCGTCCTGCGTGCGGCCTCGCACCTCGAAGTCGATCGCGGTGCCGTGCTGCGTGCGATCGCCGGCGCGGTAGTCGTACGCAAGCACGTGCTCGTACATGGTCAGCACCCGGTTCCGGCGATCGCGCGCGATCGTCGACACCACCTCGCTCTTCACGATGTGACACGTGGTCTTCGCGAAGTCTGCGGCGTCGCGCGATCCCAGCCAGGGACGAACCACGAGGAAGTACCCGAGCACGAGCGCGAGGTTGACGATCACGATGCCGATCGCAGCCTGCGCGCGTGCATCGAGGCGGCGACTCACGTCAGTACGAGTCGATCGGTGGGCACGAACACACGAGGTTGCGATCGCCGTAGGCGTTATCGACGCGCGCGACAGGCGGCCAGTACTTGTGCGTGCGCAGCCACTTTGCCGCGGCCGGATACACCGCTTGCTCGCGCGTGTACGGATGGTTCCATTCCGCCGACGCGATCGAATCTGCGGTGTGCGGCGCGTTCTTCAGCGGGTTGTTCGCGCGATCCATCGAGCCGTTCTCGATCGCAGCAATCTCGCCGCGGATGGCGGTCATCGCGTCGCAGAACCGGTCGATCTCGGCCTTGGACTCGCTCTCCGTCGGTTCGATCATCAGCGTTCCCGGCACCGGGAACGACATCGTCGGCGCATGGAAGCCGTAGTCCATGAGGCGCTTCGCGATGTCCTCGGCCTCGATCCCGGCGGACTTCTTGAAGCCGCGGCAGTCGAGGATGAGCTCGTGCGCGACGCGACCGTTCTGCCCGGTGTAGAGCACCGGATAGTGCGTGCCGAGGCGGTGGGCGATGTAGTTCGCGCCGAGGATCGCGACCTCCGTTGCACGGCGCAATCCCTCCTCGCCCATCATGGCGATGTACGCGAACGAGATCGGAAGGATCGAGGCCGAGCCCCACGGCGCCGCCGACACCGCTCCGACCGGCTGGCTGCCGCTCGCGGCCAGCGGATGACCGGGCAGATACGGCGCGAGGTGCTTGGCCACGGCGATCGGCCCCATGCCGGGACCGCCGCCGCCATGCGGGATGCAGAACGTCTTGTGGAGATTCAGGTGACAGACGTCCGCGCCGATGTCGCCCGGTCGGGTCAGCCCGAGCTGGGCGTTCATGTTCGCGCCGTCCATGTACACTTGGCCGCCGAACTGATGGACGATCGAGCAGACCTCGCCGATCCCGTCCTCGAACACGCCGTGCGTCGACGGGTACGTGACCATCACGGCGGCGAGGTCCTTCGCGTGCGCCTCGGCCTTCTTGCGGAGATCCGCGAGATCGATCGTGCCGTCGGGCGCGGTCGCGACGACGACGACCTTCATGCCCGCGAGAACCGCTGACGCCGGGTTCGTGCCGTGGGCGCTCTGCGGAATGAGGCAGATGTTGCGGGCTTCCTTCCTGGCTGCGAAGTACGCACGGATGGCGAGGAGCCCGGCGTATTCGCCCTGGGCACCGGAGTTCGGCTGCAACGAGACCGCCGCAAAGCCGGTGATCTCCGCGAGCCACGCCTCGAGCTGATCGAACAGGGCGCGATAACCGCCCCACTGCTCGGCTGGCGCGAACGGATGAATCCGCCCGAACTCGGGCCACGTCACCGGAATCATCTCGCTCGTCGCGTTGAGCTTCATCGTGCACGAGCCGAGCGGGATCATCGAAGTCGTCAGCGAGAGGTCCTTCGCCTGCAGCCGCGTGAGGTAGCGCAGGATCTCGTGCTCCGCGTGATACCGCGTGAAGGTCGGATGCGTGAGGAACGCCGACGTCCGTGCGAGCGGTCCGGGGAGCTCGGGCACCTGCGTCGCGCTGACGAGCTCGGCAATCTCGAACGGCAGCTCGCCCTTCTTCACGAACGCCTCGAGCAGATCGTGGACGTCCGCATGGCTCGTGGTCTCGTCGCAGGACAGGCCAACGCCGTCGTCGTAGCGACGGAGGTTGATCCCGCGATCGACGGCGCGCGCGAGGATTTCTGCCTGGCGGTGGGCGTCGAGATCGATGCGCAAGGTGTCGAAGAACGCACCCGCGCGCGGCGCATGACCGAGCCGCGTCAGACCTGCCGCGATCACCGCGGTGAACCCGCGCACGCGGCGCGCGATCCGGGTCAGGCCCTCGGGCCCGTGATAGACGGCGTACATCGACGCCATCACCGCGAGCAGCACCTGCGCGGTGCAGATATTCGACGACGCCTTCTCGCGGCGGATGTGTTGCTCGCGCGTCTGCAGCGCCAGGCGATACGCGACCCTGCCCTTCGCATCGCGCGACACGCCGATGATCCGGCCGGGAATCTGCCGGCGGAAGTCGTCCTTCGTCGAGAGGAACGCCGCGTGCGGGCCGCCGAAGCCCATCGGGACGCCGAACCGCTGCGCGGTGCCGATCGCGATGTCCGCGCCGAGCTCGCCCGGAGGCGTCAGCAGGGTCAGTGCGAGAAGATCGGTCGCCATCACCACGGCGCCCTGCGCCGCATGAATGCGCGCGATCAGCGCCTTGTGATCCGTCACGGTGCCGTCCGTGCTCGGGTACGACAGCAGCACGCCGCCGACATCGCCGGCATCGAGCGCGAACGCCGAGGGCTCCGCGATCTTCAGCTTGATCCCGAGTGGCTCGGCGCGGGTCCGCATCACGGCGAGCGTCTGCGGGTGCGTCGAAGCGTCAGCCCAGAACGTCATGCGCGCGCGGCCGTTGTGCTCGACACACATGACCATCGCTTCGGCCGCGGCGGTGCCCTCGTCGAGCAGGGACGCGTTCGCCATCGGCAACCCGGTCAGGTTCTCGATCACGGTCTGAAAATTCACGAGCGCCTCGAGCCGACCTTGCGAGATCTCTGCCTGGTACGGCGTGTACTGCGTGTACCAGCCTGGGTTCTCGAGAACGTTGCGGAGGATGACCGGGGGCGTGATCGTGTCGTAGTAGCCCTGACCGATGAACGAGCGCAGGACCTGGTTGTCGGCGGCGAGGTTCTTGAGCTCCTCGATCAGCTC
>JACCQV010000765.1 GCA_013813945.1 Deltaproteobacteria bacterium
CGGTTCGTCGAGGACCTCACGACCTACATCGGGCAGAAGCTCACGTTCCGGATCACGCGGTACGAGCCGCGCAACCTCGTCCTGTCCCGGCGCGTGCTGGTCGAGGAAGAGAAGGCCAAGATCGCGACCGAAACGCGCAAGACGCTCGAACCGGGTCTGGTCGTTCGCGGCAAGATCGTCGGGTTCAAGCCGTTCGGCGCGTTCGTCGACATCGGCGGCATGGAGGGCATGCTTCATGTCTCCGAGCTCGGGTACAGCCGGGTCGAGAAGCCCGAGGACGTCCTGTCCATGGGCCAGGAGGTCGACGTCGTCGTGCTCAAGGTCGAGCAGACCGTCGAGAAGGGCCGCACGGTCGATCGAGTCAGCCTGTCACTCAAGGCGCTGGCGACCGACCCGTGGCGCGACGCCGTCGCGATGTTCAAGGAGGGCCAGCGGCTGAAGGGCAAGGTCACGCGGCTCATGGCGTTCGGCGCGTTCGTCGAGATCGCACCCGGCATCGAGGGGCTCGTGCACATCAGCGAGCTCGGCACGGGACGCAGGATCAACCATCCCAAGGAGGTCGTCTCACCGGCGCAGGAAGTCGAGGCCACGATCCTGCGCATCGATGTCCCCGAGCGAAAGATCGCGCTGTCACTCGCGACGGCTGAGGGTGGGACCACCGAGGAGGTCGCGGAGGCGACGAAGGCGCAGCCTGGCGCGAAGTTCGGAACGTTCGGCGATCTCCTTCAAAAGCTGAAGAGGTGATCGCGATGCGAATGCTCCTCGTGCTCGCCCTGTTCTCCGCTGCGTGCGGTGGTTCGAAGAAGTCCGCGAAGTCGGCAGCCAGTCCGCCCGCGACGGAAGCCAACGAGTCCACGGAATCGGAGAGCGATCTGCGCGACGCGAACAAGCCGGACGACGCCGACGACGAGCGCTCCAGGAGCGCCGACGACCCGTGCGACGGCGGAGAGTAGCTCGAGCGTGCGCGACGCCTGAGGCTCGCGACACGATCGCTCGAGTTACTTCGCTTCGGCCGTGCACAGATCGCCGATCGCGGTGCGCACCGACTCGGCGCTGCTGGTGCAGCTCTGATTGACCTCCTCGATGCGGGCCGCGTCGGCGTCCTTCTCGGCCTTCCAGCTCTCGCTGGCCGAGTTGTATGCGGTCTGGATCTCGTCGCGCTTGCCCTGCTCGACCGCATCGCAGTTGATCGCCTGGAAGACGGCCTTCTGGTACGCGGTGCAGCTGGCCGGCGCCCACGACGGGACGGTCGGATCGATCGCAGGCTCGCCGGGGCCGCCGACCGGGCTGGTATCTTTCTTGGAGCCACCGCAGGCTGCGAGTGCGACGACGAGAAGGAGGATCTTGGTCATAGGACCTCATACCACGCCACCCAGGATCCCGCGCGCGGGGCTCCGTCTCGTCTTCATCGCTCGGTGCTTCAACCCTAGAGGCGGACGTACTCGAAGTCTCCCGGTAGCCCGTTGATGCCCTTGGCCGGCGGCGCGATCCAGCTCGCCATCTTCGCGCGCTCGTAGACCGGCTGCATCAGGCTCTTGATGTACGTCTCGTCCGCGTCGGTCGGCAGCCACTCGCCGCGCCGCGCCGCGAACGTGGCGTCGTCGATCATCTGACCCTCTGGCGTGAACTTGTGCGTCGACCACATGCCGATCTGGCGGTGGAACTTGTGCGACGGCAGCGTGATGGTGAAGTCGACGCCCTCGTCCTTGATCGTCTTGTTCCAGCGATCAACGCCGCGCTGGCAGTCCTTGATGTACTCCGTGCGCAGGACCTCATTGAGTGCGTTACGCATCGGGACGTCCTTGTGGATGACCTTGCCACCCTCGAGGACGTCCATCGCGAAGTGCGAGCCAACGAGCTTGTGCTCGTCGTAGCGATCCTCCTTGTACCGACCCTTGATGCCCGCGGCGAACGCATCGGCCGCATTCGACGAGACCTCGCCGCCGAACAGATCGAGAGACAGCGAGTACCAGAGGTTGGCGTACTTCTGGATCGTGGGCAGATCGATGCCGCCGGCCACACGCGGATCGCCGTGGTTCTCCTTCATCAGCTCGCACGACCGCTTCACCACGCGCTGGATGCCGGACTCACCGACGAACATGTGGTGCGCCTCCTCGGTCAGCATGAACCGGCAGGTGCGGGCGAGCGGATCGAAGCCGCTCTCGGCGAGCGCGCTGAGCTGATACTTGCCGTCGCGATCCGTGAACATCGTGAACATGAAGAACGACAGCCAGTG
>JACCQV010000582.1 GCA_013813945.1 Deltaproteobacteria bacterium
GATCGGCGGCTCGATCGTGGCGCTCCTGTTCGAGACCGGGAAGTTCGACGCACATGCGACCGAAATCGTGTGGATCATCCTCGCAGGCTCGGCGCTCGGGCTCGTGCCGAGCACGCAAGGACGCCTGCTCGCATCGGCGTTCTACGCCGTCGGCGAGACGAAGCCGCCGCTTCACGCAGCGCTCGTTCGCGTCGCGGTCAACGCGAGCCTCGGCTTTGTACTCACCTTGCCGCTACGCCAGGAGCTCGGCTACTCGATCGTGTGGGGCGCCTTCGCGTTGACGGCGAGCTCGAGCCTCGCTGCCTGGATCGAGTACGCGCTGCTCCGCCGCTGGCTATCGCGGCGCATCGGTGGCGTCCCCACGCCGACGAAGCTCCTCGCCGGCGCCCTCGCTGCCGCGCTCCTCGCCGGGGTCGTGAGCCATGGCGCTGCGTGGCTCGCTGTCGAGGCGGGTGCGCGCGCTTGGCAAGCGGCGCTCGTCGCGATTCCGGTGTTCGGCGCGATCTATCTCGGCGCGATGGTGGTCGCGAAGGTCCCCGAGGCCTCCGGTGTCCTCCGCCGGATTCGGCGCCGGCGCTGACCGCCGCCACGACGTTCCGCGCGATCGCACCATGCACCGCGTGTTATGGATCGCGCATGCGCTGGCTGATCACGATCACACTGCTCGCTGCGTGCGGCGACGACGGTGTGGATCCGGATAGCTGCCAGCCGGCCGGCACGAGCGAGGGTCCGTGGGTGCGCGCCGCGCAGATCTCCGTTGGCACCATGCATGCGCTCGTGTTCGACGAGGTTGCCGGCGCATGCGGCGAGGTCGCCACGACGGGCGAGCGCCTCGTTCTCCTGATGTGCGAGCCGCCCGAGGAGAAGAACTACCGAGTCGTCCCGGAGCAGTCCTTCCGCTGCCCTGGCAATGAAGTGCTCGCGCTCGTCGAGCGCGACGGCGGCACCGACGAGGCCAAGGCGATCAGCGGCACGCTGGAGATCGAATCGGTCACCGGCTGCGTGCGCGGCAGCTACTCGGTCACGCTGCCCACGCTCGACATGCTCGAGGCCTCGTTCGACGCGGTCGTCTGTAACTAGCCGACCCAGCGCCAGCGCACGAACGTCCGCTTGCCGAGGCGCAGCTCCGTCGTTCCATCGAACACCACGACACGAGCCGGTTCGCCGTGCGCGAAGGTGCCGTTCGTGCTCGCGGTGTCGACGAGCAGCAGGCGGTCGTCGACCTGGATCAGCAGTGCGTGGACGCGCGACAGCGAGTGATCCTCGTGCGCTGCTTCGGTCGCATCACAGCGGCTGTACCGGCCGATCAGGATGCCATCAGCGAGCGCCTTGTGGCCGATCGTCAACGTCACCTGACGGTTCGGCGTGTGGAGCTCGAGCACACCAGCCGCATCGCCCTGCGCGAGCCGCATGCCGGTGTCGCGCGGACCACCCGTGCGGGTGATGTACGTCTCGCGTGCATCGGGGCGCGGCATCCGGATCTGCGGGATCGAACCCTGTGGTGCGTTCTCGAGCTCGTCGAGGTACACGCGCTCGGGCAGCATCGACCACGCATCGCTGGCCGATGCCGGCCAGTCCGTCGGATCGCCGAGCGGCAGGATGAACATCGCGTACCCCGCGCACCGGAAGATCGCTGGCCCCTCCGCGATGAGGCCGCGCATCGGCTTGCCGTCCTCGTCGACGATCGGAGTACCGGTGCGCAGATCGAGGACCCGATAGCGAACGTTGCTCGCGCCACGCTGCCAGTTCTTGACGGGATCGAGGACGATCGCGAGCTGCCGGAGCGAGAGCTCCTCGCGGTGAGCGAGGTAGAGGTCACAGCGATCGTGGCGGCCGACAATCGCGGCGACCGGACGCTGGACCTGCGCACACAGCTTGACGATGCCGGCGGGAGCTCCGGTCGCCTCGTCGACTGCGACCACCGCGATCCCGGGCTCATCGAACGTGCGACACGAATCCGCGAACCGCGAATAGGCCGCGACGAACAGATCGCGAGCTGCGTACGCGCGTCCCTGCTGCAGCTGCGGCCGCACGGCGGGACGCATGATCGTCTGCGCGTTCACGGCGGTGCCCCGGACCTGGCCGGCCCACAGGCTGATGCCCAGGGTCGACCGCATCCCGTTCCCGCTCATCGATCGAGCCTATCGCATTTCTGGATCACTGACTGATCGGAATGCGGCTTGTCAGGGGTCTTCGCAAGCCAAACAGCCCCGCCCCTACCCGACGGCGTGAGATCTGCCTGTAGGGCAAGAGGGGCGCCTTCACCACGG
>JACCQV010000773.1 GCA_013813945.1 Deltaproteobacteria bacterium
AGCTCCTCGGTGGTCTCGAGCGAGCGGGCGAGGGCCTCGCGATTCTTCTGCGCCTTCGCCCACTCCGTGTTGGGGCCGAAGTTGACGAGGAGGACCTTGATCTCCTCCTGCGCGCGGTCGACGTCGAGGGCACTCGTCCAGTTCGAGACGACCGCCCGCTGGTACTCCGCCGACTTCATCGACTCGGGATCCATGCGGATCAGGAACCGATACGCGTCGGTCGACCGATCCCACTCGGCCTGGGCCGCGTAGCTCTCGGCCACCTTGACCATGACGTCGCGCGAGTATTGCTCGCCATCGATCGACACGAGGAAGTCGAAGACTTCCTTCGGCGAGATCGAGCGATCCTCGGTGAACACGACCACGAGGTACTCGAGCGCTTCCTCACGCAGCGAGGCGCTGCGTCGCTTCTGCGAGTCGGTGCCCTCCCGCTCCTGCTTCTGGGCCTTGTCGAGGACGCGCTTGAAGTCCTTGGCCGCCTGCGTCGTGTTGCCGAGCTTCCACTCGCACCACGCGACCTTGAAGGTCGCGAGGTCGCTGGTCGCCGCCTCCTCGCCGACGTTCTTGTATGCGTCGCGCGCGCGGGTCCAGTCACCGGTCGCGAAGTGGTGCTCGCCAACCATCATCCAGGCATCGCCCTGCAGCGCCGAGCCGGGGTGCTTGTTGATGACCTCCATGAACCGCTGCATCGCCTCGACCTCGCGGTTGTCCTCCTTGGCCGCGAAGCCGATCAGGTACGTCACGAGATCCATCCGGCGGAAGTCGGGATGATTGTCGTGGAGCTCGCGATAGAGCTTCTCCGCATCCTTGAGGTCGATGCGCGGCTCCTTCGGCTGCACGCACTCCCCCTTGGCTACCAGGCACTTCTCCACCGCGCGCGCGTAGTCGTCCATGCGCACGAGGAACACGCGCCGCGACTCTTCCCACAGCAGCTCGGCGAGCTTGAACGTCCCCTCGGCGCGCGCCTCACCCGATGGCTTGGAAGCGAGAAACGCGCGGAGCAGGCCGATCGCTTCGATCCGCTTGTCGTCGCGCCGCTTCTCCGTCGAGGTCAACAGCGCCTTGAGGTCGACCGAGAGCACAGGCGCCTCGGGCGCGGGCGGCCGCTTGCGGATGTAGAGCTCCGACGTCGGCCCGCGAGTCGTCGTGGTGACGTCCTTCATCGGCGCCTGGGCCGATGCACTCGCCGGCACGAGGATCAGCGCCAGGAGAGCCGCGCGCGTGAGCGGTCTCATCGGAACCCCGAATATTCGTCGGCCCAGTACTCGCCCTGCCACGGCCAGTACTCTTCGTCGTCGGCGATCATGCTCGCGTTCCACAGCTTGCCGATCAGCTCCTCGGGGAACCGGCCGGCCGCGAGATCCTGGACCTCGATGTCGAGCTTGCGCTTCTGGCCAATCACCGCGTCGATCTTCCCGAGCTTGGCCTTGTCGAGCACACGCCGCGTGTCGTTGTAGAGCTTCTCGATCGAGGCCTGGGCGAGCTTGTCGCCGGCCTGCTCGAGCTTGATGAGCAGCGACTGCGAGGCGCGATCGAGGCGGCGCGCCTCGGAGAGATCGGCCTGGATCAGCGGGCGGATCCCCGCGGAGCTCTCGTTCGCGACCGCGGCGCTCGCCTCCTCGGCCGCCAGGATCGCGTTCGCGAGCGCGGCGCGCTGCTTCACGGCGAGCTCATCGAGCCGCTTCTCCTCGGCCACCGCCAGATCTGCGGGGACCAACCCCTCGCGCTTGCCACGCATGAGCTCCGCGCGCGACTCGCGGATCTGCGCGCCGAGGCGCCGCAGATCTTCGAGCACCGCGTTCGCGTCGGCGAGCTGCTCCTGCTCGAGTGTCTTCTCGGTCGAGACCGCCGCGACCTTCTTCTCGCTGACCTGGGTGCCGAGGTTCTGCCATTGCCGCACGGCGGCCGGGGCGCTGTTCGCGAGCTCGTTCATGCCGGTGATCGCATCACTGAGGCGGATGAACTTCGGATCGAGGCGGAGCAGGGCGAGCACCTGGTCGAGGGGCGCCGCCACCGCGACCGTGCCCGCCTTCTTTCCCGCGAGCTCGCCGGTCTGCCGGACCTCGCGATAGCGCGTCAGGGCCGAGGCAAATAACAGCTTGCGCAGATCCGGATCGCGGCGCGCCTTGTCCATCGTGTCGACGATCGGCTGCAGCTTCACCGTCAACGCGTCGTACCACTGCTGCGATTGGGTGAACTTGCAGTCCGCGAGGTCGACGTAGCCAGCGAGCAAGCTCGCCTCGGGCCACAGCGGCGAGCTCGGGAACGCTGCGAGGAACTCCTTCACCAGATCGCGGGCGGTCGCGAGCTCCCGCTTCTGGTACATGGACCACGAGGCCTCGAACAGCGCGTCCGGCAGGTATGACGAATCGTCGGGGATCTGGAAGTAGTGGTAGTATGCGTCGTCGTACTCGTTGTTCTCGTGCGCGAGGCGGCCGAGGCCAAGGCGCGCGAGATCCTTGATCGTGAAGTAGCGATCGTCGACGACGAACGTGAACTTGTCGTCATCCGGCGTGCCTGCCACTTCGCACATCGCCTCGGCCGAGGTCTTGTACTCGCCGCGGCGCGCCTTGATCACACCGCGCAGATAGATCGCGGACGAGTACAGGCGGCTCTTCTTCGAGACCAACACGAGCTCGCCCTCGGCATCGGCGAGCTTGCCGGCGTCGTACGCGGCGCGTCCGCGCAGGTACGTTCGCTCGCCGGCGGCCGAGACCGGAATGGGCTCGGCGAGCTTCACGGCTTCCAGCCGCGCGAGCACACCTCGGTGATCGCGCGTCTCGAGCGCGATGTCGATGGCGCGGCGATGTGCTGGTCCCCAGTACGGCGCGCCAGGACCTCGCGCGAGCACGGCCTCGACGGCATCGAGTGCCGCGCCGTAGGCACCGGCTCTCGCGAGCGCCACCGCCAGGTCGTACTCGGCGTTCTGGTACTCGACGAAGTCGGTGAACGCGGCGTAGCGGGGCGACTTCACGATCGCGTAGAGCGCGACCGCTGCGTTGGTGAACGTCCCATCGCGCAACATGCCCTCGGCGACCGCGAGCTCCTTGCGCAGCGACTCGAGATTGCCGCTCTCGACGTCGACGAGCTTGGTCGCTTCGAGCGCCGCGAAGTACTTCGTCAGAGGATCGTCGGCCTTGGGCTGCGCGCCGGCCACACCGGTCAGCACCACGAGGACCGCAGCGATCGTCGCCCTCACTTCTTGGTTCCGTTCGTGCGAGGCACCGACTTGACGCCAACGTCGACCGCGAGCCCGTAGGTGCCCTTCTGGTTGCGCTTCCACTCGTACGCGATGTCACCGCCATCGCGCGCCTTGGCGGCGACCATCAGGTCCTTGCCGGCGACCGCCTTGACGACGATCTGGTTCTCGATCACCGAGGTGAAGGTATCGTCGTCCTTGCCGGTCGCCTCGATGCGGAACGTGATCAGGTGCCGGCCCGGAGCGACATAGCCGTCGAACCGCACGCCGTCATCGCTGGCGATCCCACCGCCGACGTTCTCGTAGACCGTCGCACCGTCGAGGCGGATCGTGGCCTTCGCCGGGTTGTAGTAGCGCGCCGTCGTGTACGTCAGCCGGATCTGCATCCGCGTCGAGTACAGCTGGCTCGCGACCGTGTTGGCGCGCGCGCGCGACTTGAACAGCTCGTCGCGAAGGCTCAGGTATTCCTGGCGCAGCGTATCGACGTCAGCGGTGGTGGCGGCGTCTTCGGCGGCCGCGGCCGCGGCGGTTGACGGGCGAGGCTCGTTCGGCG
>JACCQV010000622.1 GCA_013813945.1 Deltaproteobacteria bacterium
CTCCGTACCAGCGCATGGTCGCGCTGATCCCGTTCGAGCATGCCGAGGATCGCGACGCGCAGGCGGAGGGCGTCGCCGCGTTCTCGACCCTCGTCGACGAGACCCGCGCAACGGACCCGGCGGCAGCCGAGATGATCGCCGGAGCGCTGAAGTATGCCGAGAAGCACCGCGACATCGTCGTTAGGTTCGGGCGGTTTCCGCATCGCAACAACGTGCTCGGTCGCACGTCGAGCGTCGAGGAGCTCGCGTTCCTCGAGGATCCCGGCTCGAGCTTCTAGCTCACAGGTGCGTGAGCAGGCCGTGCATCCGCGCGAGGCGAACTTGATCCCAGACGCCTTCGAGGGTGGTGCGCGGCGTCACGACGAACCGCTCGGTGTGGAAGGCGTTGTAGAGCAAGCGGCGGCCGTCGTCGCGCTCGCACAAGGTCAGGATCGCGTTGCCGAAGATCCGGTGCTCCGGCTTCGGCAACAGCCCGTGCCCGACGATCAGATCGTTCGGGATCGCACCGGTCAACCCGAGGACCCGCGCCTTGCGGTCCGGCGCAACATCGGTGAATCCGGCGCCGCGCACACGCTCGCCCTCCGTAGGCCGCTGCGCGTAGGTCGCACCCGCATCGGCGCGGCCGTCGAACACGGCGCGAACGACCTCGGCGTGCGAACGCAGGAACAGCTCGCGACCGAAGAAGCGATCGGGATCGAGGCCCTGCGCCGCGATCGCGAGGCGCGGATACAGGTACCCCGCCGCGGACGTCTGATCGACCCACGCGATCGTCTTGCCGCGTAGATCCTCGATCGTCCTGATCGAGCGCTCGGCATCGACGAACAGCGCCCCGCAGTACTCGGTGCTGCCGTACCGTTCGGCCGAGAGCAGCGCGCGGAGCTGGATGTGCTCACGCCCCATCACGAGCAGCGCGGGGGGCATCCACGCGAACTGCACGCGATCCTTCTCGAGCTCGGACGTCAGGTCGGTGTAGCTCTCCGGGTGAATACATCTGACCTGGGCATCGAGCAGCTTGCCCAGCTCGGTGCACAGCTCGACCAGCGCGGCCCGGCTGTCTCCCGGCGTCGCCGAGGGGACCACCGCGAGCGTGATCGACGGCATTGACTCCAGTCTACACGCGTCATCGGTTCAGTGCGGTAGAAGGGAGACGTGGAGCGAACGGATCACGCGCCGGCCTCGTCGGCACCCGAACCACGCGCGATGTGTGCGCGCTGCCGGCGTCCGTTGACCGTGTGTTACTGCGCCGCCCTCCCCCGGCTCGAGACCCGCACGAAGATCGTCATCCTGCAGCACCCGCGCGAGCGCGACATGCCGATCGGCACCGCGCGAATGGCGTCGCTCTGCTTGCCACAGGCAAAGCTCCACGTCGGCGTCCGCTGGGCCGACAGCGCGCCGCTCGCCAGGGCGCTGGGTGATCCCGCGTACCCGCCGATCCTCCTGTACCCGGGACCCGGCGCGAAGGACATCCTGCGCGAGCCGCCCGCGGGACCGGTCACGCTGGTCGTCGTCGACGGGACGTGGTCGCAGGCGAAGTCAGTCGTCCGCGACAATCCCCTGCTCCAGGGGCTGCCGCGCTACGCGTTCGCATCGCCCGAGCCGTCACAGTACCGAATCCGCCGCGAGCCGCAGGTCGAATTCGTCTCGACGATCGAGGCGTTGATGTACGTCCTCGGTGCACTCGAAGGCGAGCCCCAGCGGTTCCGTGCGCTTCTCGATCCGCTCACCGCGATGGTCGATTCGCAGCTCGCCTGCCAGGCTGCACACCCGCGCCGGCGCCCGCGCCATCCGCGTCCGGCGAAGCCGCAGCGTCGTCCACTGCCCGAGGCGATCATGGATCGGTTCGGTGACCTCCTCTGCCTCGTCGGCGAGGCGAACGCATGGCCGTACGATCTGGCGGGGGCGGTGATCCACGACGAGCTCGTGCACCTCGTGGCCCAGCGGCCCGCGAGCGCCGAGACGTTCGCGATGATCGCGGCACCCGAGAACGGGCTGTCACCGACCACGTGCTTCCACATCGGCCTGGCGGAGCACCAGCTGCTCGGGGGCGCACCTCGCGCCGAGGTGCTCGCGCAGCTCGCCGCGTTCACTCGAACGACGGACATCGTGTGCTCGTGGGGACACTACGGGACATCGCTGGTGGCGGACGCGGGCGGGACGCTACAGGCGGAGCGCATCGATCTCCGCGCCGCGGCGCAGAGCTTCACGAACCGAAAGATCGGCAGCCTGGACGACTACGCGCGCTCGCTCGGCCCGATCCCGGCACCGGTGGCCGACGGGCGTGCGGGCCGTCGCCTGGCGATGCTCGCTCACATCCTGCGCACGTGGCGCGATCAGTTCGAGACGCCGTAGTAGCGCTCGAACCGACGCATCTGCTCCTCGATCTGCTGGATGCGCATCGCCATCCGGCACGTCGGGGATTCATCCCTGCTCGACGAGCAATCCGCGTCGGCGCGCGTGTAGCGCAAGTTCGCACGCGTGACCTCGAGATCGCGCTGCGCCGTCTTGAGCTGCGCGTCGAGCTGCTGGTACTCGCGATTCTTCTCGAGCTTCTTGCACGCTTTGATCGGCGCCGCGTTCGTCTTCAAGATGAGCTCGGCCTCGGCGAGCAAGGCGCGACCCGGGGTGCTCTGCAGGCCATCGAAGTCGATTCGCTCGTGGTTCTCGAGCGCGAGCTGGACGGAGGCGAGATCGTCCTCGAGCACGCACGCTGCCTTGGCCTCGGCATCGGCGTGCATCCGGGCGACGGCGCGCTCGACCTCGCGCAGTCGCTTCGACACCAGATCTCCGCTCTTCGCGACCTGCGCGCGGACTTCCTTCATCTGCACCGCGAACGGAACCGAGCGCGAGAGCTTGTCGGGGGTCACCCCCGTGCGGAGCTGGCCGACGAGCCGGTTCTCCCACGCGCGCATCCGCCGCTCGTCCTTCGACTGCGGCTCCTTGTAGGCGAGCGGCATCGGCTTGTAGCCGCAGCTGACGTCATACGAGATCACGCCGTCCCTGTCCGCGACGTCGCACATGCACGCGACCTGCGCGAGCAGGTGGTCCGATTCGGTGCGCCAGTGCGTGGTCGCGACGCGCGTCGTCCGCGCTTCGGCGATCCCCATCGGGCAATCGACACCGATCTCCGAGGCCTCGAGCCAGAGCCGAACGTCCGGCGAGTACGGAGACGCGGAGTTCATTGCCGCGCCCGCGCCCGACCGATTCCCGGTGGCCTTGGTTCCCTGGGCGGCACATCCGGCTACGACGACGACGGCGACCCACGTGAAGCGCATGCGGGTGCACAAGTACCCAAGCGACGAACTCGAATCAATAGCTTTGTTGTTGCGCGTCCACATCGCGGGGTCCGGACGGTCGGACCGGGCAACCAGTCGCAATCTCACGAGGAATGCCTGGCCACACGCGCCTTTGCGGCCCTCCGCCTGGAC
>JACCQV010000631.1 GCA_013813945.1 Deltaproteobacteria bacterium
ATCATGATCGGCGCGATCATTCCGGTCGAGTTGAGCGCACCGGTGAACGGCTCGCAGTCGACGGGCGTCAGCTGCTCCGTCGTGTCCATGTCGTCCTTGTAGACGATCAGATGGTGCGAGCTCGAGCTCAGCACGTTGTGCATCTGGCGGACCTTGATCGGGGTCTCGTTCGAGAGCCGCATCCAGATGCAGCGCGTGCCTTCCTGCCCGGGCTGGATCGTGACCGGACCGTAATCGAGCGCAAACCGCTCGCCGATGAGCTCCGGGGCGTCGGCAGGTGCGCCATCGCCATCAGGGGTGCCACCGCACGCGAACAACAAGCACAGCGAGCCGGCGATGATCGAACGGCGCATGAGACCCCCTCCTGGCGGCGGAGTATCGCGAGGTCGCCCGGAAATGAAAAGGATTTCATTTTATCCGGAGCCGGTTTTTCGCTGGCACGCCGCGTCAACGTGCCGAGGTCTCACGGGGCGATGCGCGTGACCTTGTAGCCCTTCGCCGCGAGTAGCTCGAGGACGTTCTTGGGCCCGACCAGGTGCATCGCACCGACGGCGACGAACCCGCCGCCCGCAGCATGCAGCTTCTCGATCGGCGCGATCCACGCCGCGTTGCGGTTGTAGAGCATGTCCTGCATCGACTGGTCGTACTCGGCGGCCGTGTACCCATGCTTCAAGGCCTGGGCCTTCTCGGATTCAGACAGCTTGACCATTCGCGCCTCGTCGCCGGCGAGGTACGCAGCGAGCATCTCCTTGGTGTGCTTCTCGCCACCCTCGACGTCATCGAGCATCGCCTTGAGCGCCTTCACATTCATGTACTTCTCGAGCAGGGCCGCTTCTTCTGCGGCAAGCTCGAGATAGACGATCTGCTTGTTTGCGTTCTGCGCGCGTGCGAGGAGCAGCGTGTCCATCTGCGTCGTGCTCGGCAGGCCGCGCAGCGCCATCATCGTCGCCGCGACCATCGGCTTCATCGGATCGAGTCGGACCGCGACATCCTTGCCGAGGACTTCCTCGAGCTTGGCCCAGTGCTTCTCGCCCAGGTCCTTGCGCAGCGAGCACTTCAAGCAGGTGAGCACCTTCTGGAGCGCCGGATCCGTCAGGTCGGTCTCCATCGCGAACGTCGGCGACGCGTCGATCTTGTCCCAGACGATCGCTGGCAACCGCGACTCGGCATCGACGCCGACGTGGATCGTGCCGAGCGCGTAGCTCGTCCTGCCGTCCTTCTCGATCGACCAGAACAGCGGCCGGGCCAGGGGATCCTTCCTGGGCGCTTCCTTCGTCCAGGGATCCGCGGCGGCCGGAGCTGGCTGGTTCGCCACGATGGCGGGATCGGTCGGCGCGGGCCGATTCATCGGCTCCGGGGCGGGCGCCGATTGCTTGCACGCCGCGACGCTCAGTGCGGCCGTCAGGGTGAGAAAAAAGGCGCGCTTCATCGTCGTGCTTTAGCACGGGATCGTAGTGACGCTCACAGAACGGGGCGCACGGGCAGGAGACGATGGCTGGGATGGGACGGCGATGGGGTTCGTTGCTCGTAGTGTGCGCGTTGGTCGACGTCGCCGCAGCAAACGACCAGGACCTCTACGAGCGGCTGTGGCCGGAGACGCCGAACAGCACGCGGCTGACGCTGTCGCAGCAGATCACGGATCAGCTCACGGTACTCGGCAACACCGTCGGCCACCACGTCAACACGCTGTCGAACGACGCGATCGCGCTCGGCTTCGATGGCCGGCGGCGGCGCGCCAAGGTCCGCCTCGGGCTCGACGATCGACATGACCGCTACCTGACGTTCAAGCTCGCAGGCGACGTTCACTTCACACATGGCGTCGCGCGCGTTGCGGCACGCATCGACATCGGCATCGCCGGTCACGTTCTGCACCTCGAGCTACCCGATGTCGAGATGGCGCCGGTCGCGTATCGCGGTGAGCGCGGCGTCGAGATTCGCGTGCCGCTGTTCAAGCGCAGCTTCTGAGCAACGAGCGGGTCACGCGCGGCGGGCCGTTTTCACCGCGGGCGCGGAATGACCGCGGGGGGCGGAGTCACCGTCGGCGTCTGGACTTCCCAACTACCGTCGACGCGCGTCCACCGACCATCGCGCTGTTCCCAGCGGTAGTCACGCCACCGGCTGTTCGCCTTCTCGCGCTCCCAGCGTCCCGGGTTCCAGTCCCAGTTGCCGTTCTTCCAGTCCCAGTAGCCGGAGATCCAGACGTGGCCCCGACGCACCGGATCGCGACGGTCCTCGCGCGGTGCGGGCGGTGCGGCCGTCGGATAGGCGGCCGGCGTGTGGTTCTCCCAGTCGCCGTTGACGCGGACGTAGAAGCCGTCCTTCATCTCGTAGCGATGGTCGCGCCAGCGGCGGCCTTGCTGCTCGCGCTCCCAGCGGCCGCCGACCCACTCGTACTGGCCGTTCTTCCAGTCCCAGTATCCGGTGACCCAGATGTGGTTGCGGCGCGGCCGATCTGGACGATCGTCGCGCGGCGCGGGTGGCGCCTGCCGCGGGCGATCATCGAACTGCTCCCAGTCACCGTCGATACGGACCCAGACGCCGTCCCTCATCTCCCACGTGTGCTCGCGCCAGCGCCGACCTTGACGCTCACGCTCCCAGCGACCGGAGACCCAGTGGTATTGACCGTTGTTCCAGTCCCAGTGACCCGCGACCCAGACGCTGTTGCGGCGCGGCCGATCGGGCCGCTCGTCCTTGGGCGGCGGTGGCGCCTGGCGCGGGCGATCGTCGAAGTCCTCCCAGTCGCCATCGATGCGGACGTAGACGCCGTCCTTCTGCTCCCACCGCACGGGGCGGAACCTGCGGCCTCTGCGCTCGCGCTCGTAGCGGCCGGAGACCCAGCTCCATCCGCCGTTGTTCCAGTCCCAGTGTCCGGACACCCAGACGTGGCCGCGGCGAGGCGCCTGCCGCTCCTCGCGCGGAGCCGGAGGAGCCTCGCGCGGTGTTCGATTCACCACGGGCGGCGGGCGCCGTTTCAGGCCCGGCCCATGGCGGTGATCGCGGACCGTCGGCTGTGCGGACGCGAGGTCCACGGTGCCGGCGAGAGTTGCGGCGGCGAGCCCCGCAGTCAGCAGCAATCGAGAGAGTTTCGAGCGCATCTTTCGCCGCATAAATCCTCCATCCAAGGGACGAACGTGGACGAGAATGGATCTCGGTTTATTCATGAGATGCCCCGCCGGGCTTCGCGAGGAACACGCGTCCGCGCGCCATGTTACGTAGGGTTGTGGGGGGCCGGATCACACAAGCGCTCGTCCTCGCCGCGGTCGCTGCATGCGGAAGCGATGATCCTTCGCACGCGCGATCTCCGGTCGAACGGTCGATCGACGCGACCCTGCGCGCGCGGTTCGGGGTTGCGGTGGTCTCGCAGTGCTTCGAGCTCGCGCCGGTGTGCGAGGCTCGGTTGCCCGATGGCATCTCGCTCCCGATCTCGGTGATCCGGCGAGGCGCCGAGTGGCAGTGGCATGTGATCGGTCTCGTCGTGACCTCCGATCAGCTGGAGGCGTACCTGCGTGACGAGGTCTCGGATCTCGGAGCACCGCAGGGTGTTCGCTGTGCGCCGAGGATCCGTCGGATGATTGCAGGTGATCGGGTCGAGTGCTGGTTGGAACGCGGCGGCAAGGGGTTCTTCACCGTGCGTGGAGACGGCTCACTCTCGGTCGAGGTCGTGCTGGACGCCGCGAGTGCGAACGCGCGATCGGAGCAGGTCACACC
>JACCQV010000640.1 GCA_013813945.1 Deltaproteobacteria bacterium
CGTGTGACCCTGGATCTCGAGCTTGAGATCGGGGAACTCCTTGAGCACGGCGACGGCACTGTCGAGCGTGCGGTTCGAGGTCTTCAGCAGCTCGGCCGAGTTCGTGCGGAAGTTGATGCCCGCGATGACACCCGTGAACTTCTTCACCTTCTCCGGAATCTCGTCCGGGCAGCCGTCCTCGTCCTGGTAGCCGTTGCGGGTCTCCGGCTTGTCGACGCACTTGTCGGTCGCATCGAGGACGCCGTCACCATCGTTGTCCGGATCCGGGCAGCCGTCGTCGTCCTGGAAGTTGTCCTTGTCCTCGGGCTCGAGCGGGCAGCGGTCCGAGCCGTCGGCGATGCCGTCGCCATCGTTGTCGGCATCGGGGCAACCGTCCTCGTCCTGGAAGCCGTCCTTGTCCTCCGCCTGGGTCGGGCACTTGTCGTTCGGGTCGAGGATGCCGTCCGCATCGTTGTCGGGCTCGGGGCAGCCATCCTCGTCCTGGAATGCGTCCTTGTCCTCGGGATCCGTGGGGCACTGGTCGAGCGCGCCAACGATGCCGTCCTTGTCCGGATCATCGTCGACCGGAGCTTCCTTCTCGACAACGGTCGTCTTGCCGCCGCCGATCGAGAGGTAGAGCGATGCGAGGGCCTCGAAGTCGAGGGCGACGCGCGAGTCATCCGGATCCTGGTCCGGGTTGACGCTGCTCGGCACCATCATGAACCGAGCGTCGAGGCGAAGGCCCCAGCTGTGGCTCATGCGGAACTTGAGACCCACACCCGCGTAGAACATCGCGTCGGTGTCTTCGTAGATCTCGTTCGTCCGCATCGTGAACGCCTCGTTGTTCGACGTGATCGTCGAGAACGCGCCGGCGCCGACCAGCAGGAACGGAAGCGTGATGGCGTCCGGGTTCGCCGCGCGGAACTGCGCGATGAGGTGGGCGCGGTACGTCAGGTTCGTGATGCTGTACTCGAACTCGCGGGCCGCGGTCGGGACGATCCCGAACTCACCCTCGATGCCGATCACATCGTTGAAGTACGCACCGATGCGCAGCCCGAGCAGAATCGAGTTCCGCTGGCTCGGAGCGAACTCGAGATCGTCGACGCCGAGCTCGTTGTTGTGATTGAAGATGTGGGCACCCGCGGTGGCGCCGATCTCGACGTCGGCGTGCGCCACTTGCGAGGTTGTCAGGAGCGCGCCGCTAGACATCGCAGCAAGCAGGAGAGACGGATGCAGTCGAATCATGTTCCGATTCGTAACTCCAATAGGGAATGATCTCCACTCATCGGGCAGAAACTTGGTCGCTGGCCTTCTATAAGTAGATCGACAGGGGCTTGACCGGTTGCAGGGCCCATTGCCGCGGCCTACACCGGGACATGCCGAACCGGTCGAACCGCCTTGCTGCCGAGAGCTCGCCGTACCTCCGCCAGCACGCCGACAACCCGGTCGACTGGTGGCCGTGGTGCGAGGATGCGTTCGCCGAGGCACGGCGCGCCAGCAAGCCCGTGTTCGTCTCGATCGGATACGCGGCATGTCACTGGTGCCACGTGATGGCGCACGAGAGCTTCGAGGATGAGGCGACCGCTGCCGTGATGAACAGCCTGTTCGTCAACATCAAGGTCGATCGCGAGGAGCGCCCCGACGTCGACGCCGTGTTCATGAATGCCATCATGGTCCAGGGCGAGGGTGGGGGCTGGCCGCTCTCGGCGTTCTGTCTGCCAGACGGTCGGCCCTACTTTCTGGGCACCTACTTCCCTCCAACCGCGAAGTTCGGCCGACCGAGCTTTCGAGACGCGCTCGAGGCGATGGCGGATGCCTTCCGCAGCCGCCGCGCCGACGCCGAGGACAACGCGCTCGCGCTGATCGATGGGCTCCAGCGCGTCGATGCGCATTATCGGCGCGGCGCAGCCGGTGCCGATCCGGGCGGGCTCGTCGCTTCGCTTCTGATCACCGCGGGCCGGCAGCTCGCGGAGCGCTGTGATCCGAAGCACGGCGGTCTCGGCGGCAAGCCGAAGTTTCCGTCGAGCTCGAGCCATGACCTGCTCGCACGCGCGGGCCGGTTCCCGCTCGGCGGCCCGCCGCGCGACGAATTCGACCGATGGGCGCGTGGCATGGCCGAAGGCGGCATCTACGATCACCTCGGCGGCGGCTTCGCACGCTACTCGGTCGACGAGACGTGGTTGGTCCCGCATTTCGAGAAGATGCTCTACGACAACGCGCAGCTCCTCGGGATCTACGCGAGCGTAGTGGCGATGGGCGGGGCGTTCGCGGCGCGCGCGACGGAGGTCCTGGCCGAGACGGTCGCATTTCTCGAGCGCGAGCTCTCCGATGTCGACGGCGGACTGTGGTCATCGCTCGATGCGGACAGCGAAGGCGAGGAGGGGAAGTTCTACGTGTGGACACCCGCGCAGCTGCGCGCCGCGCTCGGTCCCGCCAATGCGCTCGTGTTCGCCGCTGCGTACGACGTGACGGAAGCCGGCAACTTCGAGCACCGCACGACCGTGCTGTCACGAGTCAGCCCGCGGCGGTCTCCGCACGAGGAGGAGCATTTTGCAGAGCTCCGCGCGAAGCTGCTCGCCGCACGCGGATCCCGGATCCGGCCGGGCACCGACGACAAGGTGCTCGCGGGATGGAATGGCCTGGCGATCACCGGCCTCGTTGCGGCATGGCGCGCCACGGCGCACGCTCCCTCGCTCGCACTCGCGCTGCGTGTCGCGACGTTTCTTCGCGATCGCATGATTGACGGCGACCGGATCGCGCGCGTTTACCACGAGGGCACGGCGAAGCAGCTCGACGGCACCCTCGACGACTACGCGTTCTGTGGCGCCGCGTTCCTCGAGCTGGCGGAGGCGACCGGTGACCGCACGTGGTGGGACCTCGGCGCTCGGCTCCTCGGTGCGGCGCGCACGAAGTTCGTCAGCGAGGAAGATGGTGTGCTCGTGTTCTATCTCGCGCCCGCCGGCGATCCACTCCTCGTCCACCGACCGGAGTCGCATCAGGATGGCGCCATCCCGTCGGGGGCGGCGATCTTCACGAGCGCCCTCCTGCGCCTCGGCCTGGTGGCTGGCGACAGCGATGCGCTCGCGCTCGCGGAGAACTATCTCGTGCAGCGCTTGACCGGAACGACCGCTGTCAACGCCTGGGCAAACTCTGCGCTGCTCGCGGCGCTCGACCTCTACCTCCACGCCAAGGTGCTGGTGGTCAGTGACGGAGCGACTCGCGAGGCACTGCTGGCCGCGGCGCGGAGCACGTACGCACCGACCCTCTGCATCGCCGGTCCGTGGGCCAGCGCATCGATCCTCGATGCCAAGACCCCTGCGGCAGATGGTTCGTCCCGCGCGTTCGTGTGCACGGGACCGACGTGCGCTCCGCCGGTCACCGAGGTAGCGGGCCTGTTGCCGCTCCTCGCGACGAGCTAGTCGCGCTAGACGCTCTTCTTCATCCCGTACATGAGCAGGATCGCGAACACCGCGATCGGGATCAGGTACGGAATGACGACGAGCCCGAGCGCGAACTTGTCCCATCCGATGATCAGCTCGCCCCATGCGACGGACGCAGCGATCAGGAACGCTCCGAACGCCTCCGGCCAGTCGGTCTCCACCTTGAGACCGAGCCAGAACACGACGGCACCGATGATGAAGGTCACCAGCGCCAGAGCCCAGCTCGGTAGGCCGAAGAAGCTCCTGAAGCCCGACTCCGCACCCTCGGGGTTCTTCACGACGAGGTTGATCACCACTGCAATCGCGACGAGCAGGACCATCAGGATCAGGTAGGTCCAGACCCTGGACCGGCCCTTGCCCATGTATTCGCGTTCGACGAGCTCATCCCCCATAGGGCAATCATCGTACGCGAGTTGGTCGCGGCTAACGACCCGCGCGTGCGCGTTCGAGCAGGTTCTTCCGCGTCGCGGGCAGCCGGCCGGTCTTGGCGAGCGGCTCGAGTACGTCGCGTGCGGCCTTCCATTCCGCAGCGGCCACCTTGGGATCCGTGGCGATCTCGGCGAGTCGCACGTGAATCTCCGCGACATATCCCGGCCAGTGCGCGTTCGTCGGCGCGCGGTCGGCCGCAGCCTTCGCGAACGTGCGGGCCTCTTCGAGAGCACCGACGATCGTGGAGGTCTCGTTCGTCGCGCGCGACAGATCGGCGCGCGCGAGGAGGCCCGAGATCAACGTCTCCTTCCACTCGCCGTTGATCGGATCTCCCGAGACCAGCGCGCGAGCCCGACCCAGGCCCGCGTCGATCAGCGTGCGAGCGCGCTTCGCGTCGGAGCGAACGAGGAGCTTGCCGAGGGCGATCTCGGTCGACGCGAGCTCGTTACGAAAGCCACTGTGCGCCGCCGCTTCGTCGACGAGCTTGGTGCGCAGGACCAGCGCGCGATCGTGCTCTGCCGTGGCCGCAGCGGTATCGAGCTTCGAGGTGTACGCCGCGGCGAGCTTGGCGTGCGACCACGCGACCGCACGACGGTACGGCGCACTCTTCGGATCCGACTTGGCCATCTTCGCGCGGATCTCGAGCGCCAGCTTGTACATGGCGATGCCGCGTTCGAGATCACCGGCGTAGATGTAGCCATCGCCGGAGCGGTTGTACGAGCGCGACAGGTCGCCCTGCCACGCCTGCACCTTGGGATCGCGCGCGACCAGCTCCTTCTGCAGCTCGGTCGCGATCCGCAGCTGCTCGAGCCCGGCCTGGAGCTCGCCGATGTCGAGCTGCGCGAAGCCGAGATTCGAGAGCAGATATGCACGCTGCCGCTTCCAGGTGGTGTTCGTCGGGTCCCGGCGCGCGAGGCCCTCCATCACCGGGACTGCGTCGCGATACGTCTGGATCGCACTCTTGTCGTCGCCGATCTGTCGCTGCAGCTCGGCGAGCTCGTTCTGGACCTCGAGGACCTTCTCGAGGACCTCGACGTTGTCGGGCTGGGTCTCGAGCAAGGTCTCGCGAAGGCGCAGCGCCGCGCGGAATGATTCGAGTGCGGTCGCGGACTCGCCGCGCGCGAGGTAGACGCTGCCGAGCTTCATGTGGCTTGTCGACAGCGCGAGGACTTCCTCGGATGGCCGGCTGCTTGCCTGGCTCCCGGCCTTCTCTCGATCGCTCTTGGCCTGCTGATACTCCTCGAGCGCCTGATCGATCTTGCCCTCGTTGCGCAGCAGATCACCCAGCCGATCGTGCGTGTCGGCGGCGCCGATCAGGATCAGCCGATCGCTCGGAGCATGGACGCGGAGTTCGTCGTACTCGCTCTTCGCCTGGGTGAAGGCCTTGATCGCTGCGGTGACCTTGCCGCGCTGCTGATGCACGGTGCCGATCG
This sequence comes from Deltaproteobacteria bacterium, assembly GCA_013813945.1. GTDB lineage: Bacteria > Myxococcota_A > Polyangia > Haliangiales > Haliangiaceae > JABFXX01. The sequence continues at coordinate 5,282 of JACCQV010000640.1, forward strand.
AGAAGTCGAACCGCGCGATCATCCGGCGGCGCAGCATGGTCTTGGCGGAGGCATCGGACCCGACGATCGCCGCGAGCCGCGCGCGCGCGTCGGTCCACGTCTTGAGTGCCTGATCGAGCCGGCCGGAATCGCGCTCGGCGGCGCCGACCATGTCGACGGCGATCGCCATCCGATCGTTGTCGTCCTCGGGCATGCCGCCGGGGATCAGTGCGAGCGTGTTGTAGTAGTCGCGGATCTCGCCACCGAGGTTCGACAGCACGTCGAGCCGGCCGATCTGCTGGAGCCGCTCCTTGACGTCGGACAGCATCCTGTCGATCAGCTTCTCCGCCGCCTGACGTCGCGAGTCGGCGACACGGCGCTCGTAGTTCGCGGCGTCGCGCTGCTCGAGAATCTGCCGCACGGCGAGCGTGCCGAGCACCGTGAACAACACGAGGGAGAGCGCTGACACGGTGACCGCGGCACGGTGTTTCCGGACAAAGCGGCCGATCTTCTGCAGCGTCGTGTAGCGATGAGCGTCTACGAGCTGCCCGGTCATGAACCGTCGCAGCTCCTCCGCGAGCTCACCGGCATCCGGGTAGCGATCCGCCGGTTCGAGGGACATTGCGCGCACCACGATCGCGACGAGATCCGGTGGTGTGCCCTTCTCGCGCTCGAGCAGCGGAACCACCTTGCCGAGTGCCGCCGAGGCGATCACGTCGGTGGCCGTCCGGGCATTGTAGGGCGGCACGCCCGCGAGCACGTGATAGAGCATCGCGCCGAGGGCGAACACGTCGGCGCGCTGATCGAGCGTCTCGCCGCGCGCCTGTTCGGGCGCCATGTACGCCGGCGTGCCCATCACTGCACCCGCGATCGTCAACGTCGGCGAGTCAGAGCTCGTCGTGATCGCCGTCTTCTTCTGCGCGGCGCGCGGCATGCGCTGGCCCGAGTCCGGGCTGTCGGTCGCATCGAGATCCTTCGCGAGTCCCCAGTCGATCACGACCGTCTCGCCGAAGTCGCCGATCAGGATGTTTCCTGGCTTGAGGTCGCGGTGGATCACCCGCTGGCTGTGCGCGTACGCCATCGCATCTGCCGCCGCCGCGATCCGCGGAAGCAGCGCGAGGCGATCCTGGAGCGTGCGGGTCTCGGCGATCACGCGATCGAGCGGACGTCCCGACACCATCTTCATCGCGAAGAACGGCTCGCCCGATGGCCAGCGGCCTGCTTCGTAGACCGGGACGATTCCGGGGTGCTGCAGCCGAGCGGTGATCAGCGCCTCGCGCTCGAAGCGCCCGATCTGGTCGGGGGCGGGATCGATCAGCTCCTTGAGCGCGACCGGCCGGTGCAGGCGTTGATCCTCGGCGGCGATGATGCGACCCATCCCGCCGCGCGCAATCTCCTTGTCGCCCTTGTAGTTCGATTGCGGCACGATCGGCAGCGACGAGCCGGGAGAGCCAACCTGCCCCCCGGCATCGCTGACGGGCGCCGCCATCGTGTGATCGGATTCGAGCTCCGATGGCGCACGGCCGCGCGAAGGCTGCGGCTCGGTCGCGGCCGGCTCGGGTCGCGTACCGAGAATCGGAGGCAACACGGCGGGAGCCATCGTCGCGGCAAACGCCTCGTCCGCGGTCGAGACGAGCTCGCCGAGCTTTCGCGCGGTGGTCGTCTCGCCGGGCGGGCGATCCGCTTCCCCGTCCTCGGGCACCATGTATCGTCATCATAGCCTCCATGCCCCCCGCGCTGCATGTCGTTCGCGCCGGCACCGGCCCCCGGGTGCTGCTGATTCACGGCAGTGCGGCGGACCACACGACGTGGTCGATCCAACTCGCCGGGCCGTTGCCGGCCCAGTTGTCACTGATCGCGTACGATCGCCGGGCCGACGCGCTCTCCGTCGAGGCACACGCCGATGATGCGGTGGGGCTGCTCGCAAGCGATCCAACCCCGGTGCTCGTCGCCGGTTCGAGCTTCGGCGCGGTGGTCGCGCTCGACGCCGTGAGGCGGTACCCGGACCGGTTCCGCGGCGCGATCCTGATCGAGCCTCCCATGGCCGCGAGCGATGACGCACTCGCGGCACCTCGTGAGTTTCTCGCGGAGTACGACCGCACCGTCGCGAGCGCGGGTGGGCCAGCGGCTGCGGAGCTGTTTCTCCGCATGGTGCTCGGCGCCGCCGTGTTCGAGCGCATGCCGCGCGTGTACCAGGAGCGCTCGAAGGCGAAGTGGGCGGAGATCCGCGCCGACTCGCACGCGCTGATCGCGTATCGCCCGCGCTATCCCGAGCTGTCCTCCGTTCAGGTTCCGGTTCAGCTCCTCGGGGGCGAGCGGTCGGCCGCGTACTTCCGGCCGACGCTCGAGACGCTGCTGGCCGCGCTCCCGGATGCGCGGCTCGAGATCATCGCAGGCGCCGGGCACATGCTCCACGCCGAGGCTCACCGTCGATTCGCGGAGGTCGTTCTCGCGTTTGCTGCGTCGCTTGCGTAAGCCCGGCCGTTGGGCCAAGGTGCGCCGCCATGGCGCTCGACACCGGTTCACGATTGACGATCACGGGCGACGAGCGTCCGACCGCCGTCGTCGTGGCGGTGCAGATGCCGGGCGTCACCGATGAAGAGCTCGACTCGTCGATGTCCGAGCTCGAGCGGCTCGCCACGACCATGGGGCTCGAGCCGATCGGCCGCATGACCCAGCGCCGCAGTGGGCTCGCGGCGGGCGTCGTGTTCGGCGAGGGCAAGCTCGCGGAGCTCGCGACCTGGACCGGCGGCGTCGGCAAGCTCGAGGCCTACAAGAAGCCTGGCACGAAGACCCGCGACGATATCGACGACGACGAGGAGACGGACGACGACGACACGACCGACAACGACGACGGTGCCGACGCCCCCGCCGCGAAGCCGGCAGA
>JACCQV010000659.1 GCA_013813945.1 Deltaproteobacteria bacterium
ACCGTGAGCCTGCGGCGGTTCGCGCGCGACCGCCGTGCGGAGCTCGGGTACTGGCTCGCGGCTCACGCGTGGAGCTTCGGATTCGCGACGGAGTCGTGCCGCGCGCTGATCGACTTCGGGTTCAAGGAGCTCGAGCTCGCGCGAATCTACGCACAGGTGCTCGCCGACAATCGCGCTTCACTGCACGTGCTCGACAAGCTCGGCATGGTCGGTGAGGGCATCAAGCGGCAACACGTGCGCAAGGGCCAGAAGCTGCACGACGTCGTGCTCTACGGCTTGTTACGCGACGAGTGGTCGCGCACGAGCTGACGCGCGATCGCGAAGCCGACCGCGATCCCGATCCCGACGCCGAGCGCGAGCCCGGCACCGAAGCCCATGCCGCGCGGTTCCGGACTCGGTGCCTGCGTCGGGCCGGTGGCAGTTCCCTCGCTGAGCAGCACGATCACGAAACCGATCGCGCACGCCACACCGAGACCGCCGGCGAGAAGCCACAGCCAGCGCGGCGTTCGCGGGCGAACCTGGCGAGCGCTCTGAACGATCTCCTCGATCGCGTGCTCACGGTCCTCGGCCACGGTCCCAGTCTGCCACGGCACGCTGATTGCTGAAGCCTGGCTGCCGCACGCGGCATCGCGCACTTGCGTGGTTGCCCGTTGCGAACATCAACATGCGTACCCTCCAGCTGTCCCTGTTTGCCTCCCTCGCGCTGGGGGCCTGCGACCCGGGCTCCTCGACGGAGACCCCCGATGCCGGGGGCGAGACGCCCGACGCGCCGACCGACGGGGGCCTGGGTTGCCCGGCCGGCTTTGCCGGGGCCGCCTGCGTGATCGCTCTCCACGACCGCGCGGTCACGGACTGTGATCCCCAGCTCGTCACCGAGCTGCGCGCCGAGCTCGAGGCGCGCGTGATGCTCGGACCGCTGTGGGCGGGGGGCCGCGCTCTGCTGCGGACCGCCACGCCCGTGCAGATCGCCGGCGGCTTCAACAGCTGGTCGACGACCGAGCTCGCCTCGCGCGCCGTGTGCGGCAGCGATCTGATGGTTGCGGTCGGTGCGGTCGCGTCGGGGTACTGGCCGTACAAGCTGTTCGATGGCCAGACCTGGTCGCTCGACGCCCGCAATCCTGCGTTCGCGTACGACGATTTCACCGGCAACCCCGACGGTCTCAACAGCATCCTCAACACGCCGGACTCCGGGCGCGGTCACCTCGTCGAGCTCGATCGCGCGTGCTCGACCGCACTCGACAACTGCCGCGAGGTCACTGCGTATCTCCCGCCGGGCTATGCAGCCCCCGCGAACGGCGCGACCACGTATCCCGTCCTGTTCATGCACGACGGCCAGAATGTCTGGGACGATCACGACTGCTGCTTCGGTCACACTGGCTGGGAGCTCAACGTCGCGCTCGATACCGAGATCGCTGCCGGCCGCGTCGCACCGATCGTGGTGATCGCCGCGGAGCACTCGGCGGCCCGCAACAACGAGTACGGGCTTTCGACACAGACGATGATGACGTTCATGCAGTTTCAGGTGGCGGAGCTGCAGCCGAAGTCCCTGGCGCAGGTGCGCTGGAACGGCGAGCGCGTCGCGGTCGCTGGAAGCTCGCTCGGTGGGCTGGTCGCCATGCATCTCGCGCTCACGTACCCGCAGACCTACTCGGCCTCCGCCGCGTTGTCGGGAGCGTTCTGGCCGAACGGCAATGCGCTGCGCAGCCAGATCCCGACCTACGGCAAGCAGCCGGTGGCGATCTATCTCGATCATGGCGGCAACGTCGCGAACAACAGCGATGGCGCCGGGGATACCGTCGCCGTCCGCGATGCTCTCGATGGGATTGGCTGGCAGGTCTCGACCTCGCCGTCGTGCTCGCTGACGGGCGATTCGATCTGCTACCACTCCGAGCCCGGCGCGACCCATGACGAGCTCGCCTGGAAGGCGCGCACCTGGCGGTTCCTGCGGTTCCTGTTCCCCGCGTCCTGAGCGGGTGCCGCACAGCGGGTCATCCAGTCATCAGACCTGGGGCTGGCCCCCCCGATCGTCGGGCGGTCTGGTTTGCCTACATGCCGCGGAACCCAATGATCTTGCGCATCACGAGCAGCGCGCGAGCCGTGCGAGCGGCACACCCGTTGCTTTACACTCGTGCCATGAAGAAGCTCCTGACCGCCCTGCTGTCCCTGTCGCTCGCCGCATGCGTCGTAGGTACCGACGAGACCGGCGGGACGGGTGACGGAGACGGCGATGGAGACGGCGATGGAGGCGGCGGCGGTGGCGGTGGCGGCGGCGGCGGCGGTGGCGGTGGCGTCTCCGGCACGATCGCCGCGAATGCCATGTGGTCGGGTACGGTCAACATCACCGGCACGACGACGATTGCAGCTGGCGTGACCGTGACGGTCGCCGAGGGCACGATCATCAACTTCAAGCCAGGCGTCGGCGTCAGCGTCGCCGGCACACTCGACGTGATCGGCACCAAGGCGATGCCGGTCGTCATCGGCCCCGAGACGGTCGGCGGCAATCACAGCGGCTTCTCGATCCCGACCGGCGGTCACCTCAAGCTGACCTACGCCAAGCAGACCGGCGGCCCGATCATGACCTCGGGCGGCAAGGCGACGATTCTCGACACGTACATGTCCAAGACCAGCGGAGACTTCCTCGTGATGTCGGGTGGCACCCTCGACATGCAGTACTCGCAGGTCGGCATGAACGTCGGCGAGACGGACACGACCCACTGCAACATGCACTTCGGCGGCAACGGCAACACGATCAGGGTCACGAACAGCAACATCAGCACGACGCCCTTCGGCCTGATGTTCTACGGCGGTACCGGTGCCCTCTTCACGAACAACAACTGGTTCGGCAACGCCAAGGACGTCGACACCAGCGCCGGTGTCCAGGGCGACTTCTCGGGCAGCTGGTTCGAGGATCCGGCCCCGCCGCCGGCCGGCAATGGTGGCGCGACGCTGATCGTCGCGAACCTCTCTGCCACGCGCCGGATCGACGCGGGCCCGCGCTGAACCACGCCGCGATCGCTGACCAGACGCAATGCCTCTCGGTCAACGTCGCGTTGACGTGAACCTGAACATCAACGCCACCTTGGACATTGACGTGGCCCCCCGGAACCCGTGAACGAGGCAACCGATAGCTCGGTCGTGTTGAGCTTCCAGAAGCTGCGTGTCTATCAGCGCTCGATCTTTCGAGCGTCGCAGCCCCGGAACATCGCCGAGGGTGCCGGGCGACGAACCGCTGTCGATCAAGCGCGCTTTTACACGCACGCGAGGGGTTCGGCGATGGAAGCCGCGGCCTCGCTCGACACGATGCGAGTGATGAAGCTGATCGACGAGCATCGCTGTTCCATCGGCATCGGTGCGATGCTCACGAAGATGACGTGAGCGAGCGTCCAAGGTGGCGTTCACGTTCAGGGTTCACGTCGAGGTCAACGTCAAAGACGACTAGCCGGCCCTCCTCGGGCCGTTTGTCATTTCACGCGGATGATCGTCTCGAGCACGCTCGCGTCTTCCGGCGGCGACGGCGTCAGCAGATAGACGGCGGCGATCGTCGTCGAGTCGACGTGGAACGCCTTGACCGACCGCGTGCCCGCAGCCAGCGGTCCCCGCGCGCGCAGCGCCTCGAGCGCCTCGGGGTCATCCGGACCGAGCTTGAGCCGATCGGCGACCAGCTGGTTCCATCGCTCGATCGCCGCGTTGTCGTCCGCGAAGCGCTCCCAGCGCCGCAGCTCGACCAGCGTGTCTCCGTCAAAACGTGCGGTCACCCACGACTCGCCCCACTCCGTACCGGCGCGCTTGCACCGCGGATACGTCTCGAGTTTCTGCGGGGGCCCATCGCTCTTGTGACAGTACTGATGCGATCGCAGCTGCGAGGTCGCCTGGTCGCGCGGGATTCCGAGCTTGAGCGTGAGTGGCGCCTCCGCCGCAACTCCGCCACACGCCGCAGCAAACAGCAGGATCCAGATGATGGGAGCGAGCCTCATTGCGACGGGAAACTATCATGGTTGCCGTAGAACACGGCGTGATAGGGTCCGCGCGATGCGGACCTGGCCACTCGTGATCGTGTTGAGTCTCGGAGTGCTGGCGTGCGGAGACTTCCCGCCACCACGCGAGGACAAGCCGAGTGCTCCGGCGGAGAACGACCCGGCCTACAAGGTCGATGGCGTGAAGGAGTGGTGGATCGTGCCCGATGCGGCAACGACCGAGCCCGCCCAGCTGATGACGATCCTCGTCACCGTGCCCAGCGGCACCGACTTCGTCGACGCGTGGGTCGGCGACGTGCGGGTGACCCGGCTCGTCGAGCAACCGAACGGTCAGCACGGTGTTCAGGTCTCGCTCGAAGGCATCCCGGCCGGCACGCACCAGGTCTTGCTCGCCGCGAACGGTTCCACCGAGGCGTTCGCGAGCGTGCCGTTCAAGCGCACGGCTCCGTACTACGTGCTGGTCACCACGGACTGGGACTTCGCTGATCCGGGCAACCAGGCAAATACCTATCAGGACATGATGCACCGCGATCACTCCGACTTGCGACTGACGCACTTCGTGGGTCCATACACGTTCACTGATCCGGCGATGACGGAGGCGCGCAAGACCGAGCTCGTGACCTGGCTGCAGAAGCAGCGCGATACGTTTGGCGACGAGATCGGGCTGCACATTCATCCGTACTGCCACTTCGTGACGGCGGCGGGCCTCACCTGTGTCACCGACCAGTCCACGGTCTATGCGACCGACACGACCGGGTACACGATCAAGCTCGGTGCGTATGGCCGCACCGACTTCGGTACGCTGCTCGAGCACTCCAAGGCGATCTTCCAGCAGCGCGGTCTCGGTACCCCGAAGACGTTCCGCGCCGGCGGCTGGACTGCGACGCTGGAGACGATCGCCGCCCTCGCTGACAAGGGCTTCACCGCCGACACCAGCGCCCTGAACTGGAAGCGGATCGAGGAGTGGAGCGGCAAGGAGCTGTACCGCTGGAACATGGAGAACTGGGGTCCGATCGACGACACCAGCCAGCCGTACTATCCGAGCGACACCAACGTCCTGATGACAGGCCCGACCAAGCTGTCGATCCTCGAAGTTCCGGATAACGGCGTGATGATCGATTACGTCACGCTCCCGGAGATGAACAGCCTCTTCGATGCAAACTGGAATGGCGAGCCGCTCGAGTCGCCGCGCACGTTGATGATGGGATTCCACCCCGCGACCCCTGGTTTCAACGAGGGAGAGTATCTGCGTGTCGATGGCTTCTTGAAGTATGCCGATCAGCGCCTCGGTACTCGTCATCTCGGTCCGGTCGTCTACATCACGCTCGAAGACGTCGTCGCGGCCTACGCCCCGTAGCCTTGTCACCAGCCGGTGTTGTGTGCTCGAATGCGCGCCGCCGCTGAACTCTTATCTTCAGTCAGCGTCGAGGATCCAAATGCCTAATCTGCAGTCCGACATCCAGCGCCTCGTCGATGGTTTCGTCACCCAGGTCACCGAGCTCGCGCGCCGCGCGGCCATCGACACCCTCGAGTCGGCACTCGGTCGCGGCACGTCTCGCGGCGGTGGGGCAGGAATGGCGCGGATCGGTCGCTCGCGTGGCCGCGGCGCCAAGCGGACCTCGAACGAGCTCGAGAAGCTACAGGACGACTTCCTCGCCTTCGTCGGCAAGAACCCGGGCATGCGGATCGAGCAGATCAACAAGCAGCTCGGCACGACGACCAAGGACCTTGCCCTTCCGATCCGCAAGCTGATCGCGGATGGCTCGCTCAAGGCCAAGGGCAAGAAGCGATCGACGACGTACTTCCCCGGCAGCAAGGGCAAGAACTAACCAAGGGTGGTGTGATGGGTGCTCACGATCTGATTCCGCATCGGTTTCTCGGTCAGGCAACGACGCGGCCCTCGGCCGTCGCGTATCAGGCGAAGGTCAACGGGCGCTGGCAGCCGACAACCTGGAAGGGGTTTGTCGACCAGGTTCGCTCGGCCGCGCGCGCACTGATGACGCTCGGCTTCCAGCGCGGTGGCACGGTCGCCATCCTGGGCTTCAACCGCCCGGAGTGGGTGATCCTCGATCACGCCGCGATGCTGGCGGGTGGCGCACCGGCCGGGATTTACACGACGTGCTCGCCCGAAGAGGTGCAGTACATCGTCCATCACAGCGAGGCTCACGTGGTCCTCGTCGAGGACGCGGCGCAGCTCGCCAAGATCAAGGCGAAGCGCGATGAGATGCCGCTGTGCAAGCACATCGTGATGATGCGCGGCGCGACGGCGACGGGCGCAGATGTCCTGACGTGGGACGACTTCCTCGCCAAGGCGGACGGCACGACCGACGCCCAGCTCGACGCACGGATCGACGCGATCGAGCAGGCCGACCTCGCGACCTTGATCTACACATCGGGGACGACCGGCCCGCCGAAGGGCGTGATGCTGTCCCACGGCAATCTCGCGTGGACGGCGCGCACGTTGATCTCGCTCGGCAGCGGAAACGACACGGACGTCTCGCTGTCGTACCTGCCGCTGTCGCACATCGCCGAGCAGATGGCGACGGTGCACATGCCGGCGACCGCTGGCTCGGCCGTCTACTTCTCGGAGTCGATCGAGAAGGTCCCGGACAACCTCAAGGATGCACGGCCGACGGTGTTCTTCGGTGTGCCGCGGATCTGGGAGAAGTTCCACGCGGTGCTCTCCGGCAAGCTCTCGGAGGTCACCGGCGCCAAGGCCAAGCTGATCGCGTGGGCGCGCAAGGTCTGCGCCGACGTCAACGCGCATCGGGATCGGGGTGCCGCGGTGTCGCGGCTCCTCGACCTCCAGTACCGGCTCGCCAACAAGCTCGTGATCAGCAAGCTCAAGACCGCTCTTGGCTTCGACCGCGCACGCACCCTGATCTCGGGTGCGGCACCGATCGCGCCCGACGTGCTCGAGTTCTTCTCGAGCCTCGATCTGCCGATCCGCGAGATCTATGGCC
>JACCQV010000683.1 GCA_013813945.1 Deltaproteobacteria bacterium
ATCTGGACGTGGCTGCGATGACGGATCCCGCTGCCCTCGAACGCAGGCGCACCCTCGACGAACCCGCATCGAACGCTGTCGTAGTAGTCGTCTTGTTCTCTTTCCAGCCAGTCCAGGTAGACGTTCAGCACGGCACAGTCGCGGCGGCGAAGCAGTTGATCGGGCGTCGAACCCGCGTTCTCCGGGACAAGCGTACCCTGCGCCTCATGAAGCTTCTGAAGCAGCGAGAAGGCACCCGGTAGCTCGTCGGTGAACCGCGAATCCATCAAGTCGAAGCAGTTGCCGAGCTGAAGGAGGGCACCGACGATCGCGGGTGTCGTCACCTTTCCGCGCTGCTGCTGGTCGTGCGCGAACTGGAGCGCACGGTCCGCACCATACTCCCAGAAGTAGATGCCCTCACCGAGCCAGTCGTAGTCGTTCTGGCTCTTCTTGAAGGGCTCACCGCGCAGCAGACGCTCCGCCGTTTCGGCGTCGCAACCGTGGTACGCGATCACTGTGCGATCGTACTTCATCGGAGCAACCCAACCGACGCTACGCCTGCGGTCTGACGCTCGGTAACGATGCCCGACGGAGATCTTGAAGGGGTGGTCGAGGAGATCGCGCGCTCACGCGCACGCGTTGACGAGCTGGAGCGCGCGCGTGACGGCGAGCTGATGCGCATCGCAGAGCTGGAAGCCAAGATCGTTGCGCTCGATGTGAGCGCGGCGCAGCTCCCCGTCAACATGGAGCCCGAGGACGCGCCTCCGAGCGAGGCCACGGGACAACGCGAGGGCCTTCGCTCTCCGCACGTGAAGCTCCAGATCTTCCGCGAGCTGTTCCGAGGTCGCGAGGACGTGTACCCGACTCGGTTCGAGAGCGCGAAGACGGGCAAGCAAGGCTACGGCCCCGCCTGCGCGAACAAGTTCGCGCAGGGCGTGTGCGAGCTCCCGAAGGTGAAGTGCGGGGAATGCAAGAATCAGAAGTTTTTCCCGGCCGACGATGCCGCGCACTGGAAACACCTGGCCGGCGGCCATGTGATGGGCGTGTACCCGATGCTCCCCGACAGCACGTGCTGGTTCCTTGCCGTCGACTTCGACAAAGCAACCTGGACCGAGGACGTGCGTGCGTTCATCGCCACGTGCCGCAAGCTCGACCTGCCGTTCCTGGTCGAACGGTCGCGCTCCGGCAACGGCGCGCACGTGTGGTTCTTCTTCTCTGCACCCGTGGCGGCGTGGTCCGCGCGCAAGCTCGGCAGCTACGTGCTCACCCAGACGATGGCCGCGCGCCACGAGCTGTCGATGGACTCGTACGATCGCTTGTTCCCGAGCCAGGACCAGATGCCCAGGGGCGGGTTCGGCAACCTGATCGCGCTACCGCTCCAGAAAGAGGCGCGGAAGCTCGGTAACACGGAGCTGCTCGACGACGACCTCGTGCCGTACCCCGGCGAGCAGCAATGGGATGTGCTCGCAGGGGTCCGCCGGATCGATCCAGCAGCCGTCGAGCGCGTTGTCGCCGACGCTGCCCGCGAGGGTGGCGTGCTCGGCGTCCGAACCTCGTCCACTGACGAGGACGCGAGGCCATGGCTGGTCGCACCGGCGCGCAAGCACCAGCCGGTGCGTGTCGCTGGCTCGCTACCGAGCCGAGCGTCGGCGGTGCTCGCGCAACGACTGTTCGTCGCGACCGCGAGCCTGCCATCTCCCCTCATCAACCTCATCAAGCGCACGGCCGCGTTCGAGAACCCCGAGTTCCACAAGAAGCAAGCGATGCGCATGTCGACCGCGAGGACACCGCGCGTGATCTCGTGCGCCGAGGATCTCTCGCAGCACGTCGCGGTGCCGCGTGGCTGCGCGCTCGACGTGACCGAGATCCTGCGCGACCACGGCGTGATGATCGACATCAACGACGAGCGCACGATCGGCGCCGAGATTGCCGCACAGTTCGAGGGCGCTCTCACTCCGATCCAGCAGCAGGCCGCCAATGCGCTGCTCGCGAGTGAGATCGGTGTGCTCGTCGCCCCGCCTGGCGTCGGCAAGACCGTGATCGGTACGTACCTGATCGCCGCGCGTCGTCGCAGCACCCTGATCCTCGTGCACCGCGGTCCGCTACTCGACCAGTGGCGCTCCCAACTCGCGATGTTCCTCGGCATCGGCCCCAAGCAGATCGGCCAGATCGGGGCGGGCAAGGAGCGCATCACCGGCGAGATCGACATCGCGATGATCCAAACCCTCGCGCGCCGCGACGATCTCGCCGAGCTGGTCGCCGGCTACGGCCACGTCATCGTCGACGAGTGCCATCACGTCTCGGCGGTCTCTCATGAACGCGTCGTCGCCGCGACCAAGGCCCGCTACGTCGTCGGTCTGACCGCGACGCCCAAGCGCCGCGACGGCCACCATCCGATCCTCGAGATGCAGCTCGGCCCGGTGCGCTTCGCGATCGACGCGAAGTCGCAGGCCGCCAAGCGCCCGTTCGAGCACCGCCTGATCGCGCGTGAGACCGCGTTCCGGGCGACCAGCCCCGACCCGAAGTTCCAGCATCTGTATGCGCTCCTCGCGCACGACGAGGCGCGGAACCGAATGATCGTCAACGATGTCATCGGTGCGCTCGAAGAAGGTCGGTCGCCGCTCCTGCTCACCGAGCGCACCGATCACCTCGACTATTTTGCCGCCGAGCTGTCGCGCGTTGCGCGGCACGTGATCGTGCTCAAGGGCGGGATGGGAGCCAAGGCGACGCGCGAGGCGTTCGCGCGGATGGCAGCGATCCCGGCGGACGCCGAACGGCTCGTGCTCGCGACCGGACGCTACATCGGCGAAGGCTTCGACGATCCACGCCTGGACACGCTGTTCATGACGCTGCCGGTGTCGTGGCAAGGAACGCTTATCCAGTACGCCGGCCGCCTTCACCGCCTTCGCCCGGGGAAGCGAG
>JACCQV010000700.1 GCA_013813945.1 Deltaproteobacteria bacterium
TGGGACGATCCGATGTCTGAGCAAGCATCCGAGGCTGACGAGACGCCCGAGGTTCGGCCGACCAAGCAGATCGTCGCGACACTGGTCGCCAATCACCGCGAGTTCCTCAAGTTCGTCGAGCGTCGCGTGGGCAATCGGGATCTGGCCGAAGAACTCCTCCAGAACGCGTTCGTGAAGAACGTCGAGAAATTCGACACCGTGCGAGAAACCGCGGTCGGCTGGTTCTACGCAGTCCTTCGCAACGCGATCATTGACTACCGTCGCCGCAAAGCCGTTGCAGATCGGCGTCTCGCAACCTTGGCCGCCGATGTCGAAGCAAACGCCGAACGCGATGACGAGCTCCATCGAGTCGTGTGCAAGTGCGTGGCCGACATCGCGACCACCCTCAAGCCCGAATACGCTGATGCACTTCTTCGCATCGAGGTCGAGGGCGTCTCCGTCAAGGACTACGCGGAACAGATCGGCATCTCGACAAGCAACGCGGGCGTGCGGGTGTTTCGAGCGCGCGAGGCGCTGCGCAAGCAGGTAGTCCGCGCGTGCGGCACCTGTGCCGATCATGGATGCCTCGATTGCACGTGTGTGAAGACGCCGACGGGGTCGTCGGGCTGCGGCCAGCTGACCTAGCGAGGAACCGCACTTTCGCCAGCTCGTTCTCGTGCGCGGCCTGCTTCGAGGTCAAGCCTCGTGCCGCTTCCCTGCTCGCTACTGGCGAGTGACCCGAGCCTTGGGGGCCACTGCGCGGCAGGTGCAAGCTGCGCCAGACCACGTACACCGCAGGCACGACGAAGAGCGTCAGGATCGTGAGTGATACGAGCCCGCCCCACATCGGTGCAGCGATCCGCTTCGCGAGGTCCGAACCCACTCCATCATCGAGCAAGATCGGCAGCAGCCCGAACACGTTGGCGAGCACGGTCATCAGCAGCGGCCTGACGCGCTTCACCGCAGCTTCGAGCGAACGTTCGACAAGCTCGGCAACGCTCGTGATCGTGCCCGCAGCCCTCCCCTTCACCCAGGCCTCGTCGAGGTAGACGACCATGACGCTCGCGGTCTCCGCCGCAACGCCGAGCAACGCGATCATGCCGACCCAGACCGCGATCGATGTGTTGAACCCGAGCAACCAGAGGGTCCAGATCGCACCGACCGCCGCGAACGGCACCGCCGTCATCACGATGAGGGACTGGGCGGCACCACGGAAGTTCAAGTAGAGGATCACGAACACGATGGCGAGCGTCAGCGGAAGAATCCAAGACATCCGCGCACGAACGCGTTCGAGCAGCTCGTACTGCCCGGTCCACTTGAGGAAGTACCCGGGTGGGACCTTGACCTCCGCATCGACGCGCGCCTTCGCTGCATCGACGTAGCCTCCGACGTCGCTGGTGTCGATGTCGACGTAGACCCAACCGTTGATCGAGCCGAGCTCGCTCTTGATCATAGGAGGTCCCATCACCGTCTCGATCTTCGCGAGCTGGCCGAGCGGCACGAACGCTGCGGTCGGCTCGGGCTCTATGGAGGCCGGCGCGCTCGCCGCGGGCCCGCCGGTGTCCATCCCACCGGCTCCCATGCCACCGGCCGTCGCACCGCCACCGCCACCCATGCCGCCCATCCCTCCGCGGCCCCCGCCTCGAGCCCCCCCGGTCACCATGGACGCAGGTGGCCCCCCCATCGACCCGCCGGTCGAACCAGCGCTCGTGGGCAGCGGCCGCGGGGAGAGCGGTGCGATTGGCACCAGCACATCGCGGAGCTTCTCCACGTCGTCGCGGTACTCGCGCGGATACCGAACGTTGATCTGGTATCGCTCGCGCCCCTCGTAGGTCGGCGCGACGTCCATGCCGCCGATCGAGCTCTCGACAACGTCCAGCACCTCCGCGACGGTCAGCCCGTAGCGGGCGATCGCCTCACGATCTGGCGTGACGTCGATGAAGTAACCGCCAAGCTCACGCTCCGCATAGACGCTGCGGGTGTTCGGCACCGTACGGATGGTGCGCTCGAGCTGATCGTTGATCTGGTTGATAACCTGGAGGTCGGGACCGAAGACCTTGATCCCGATCGGCGTGCGGATGCCAGTCGACAGCATGTCGATGCGTGCCTTGATCGGCATTGTCCACGCACCCTGGATGCCGGGTAGCTTCGTCTTCGCATCGAGCTCTGCAACGAGCTTCTCCACGGTCATCCCCGCACGCCACTCACTCCTCGGCCGCAGGTGGACCACCGTCTCGAACATGGAGAGTGGTGCCGGATCGAGCGCGCTCTCGGCGCGTCCCGCTTTGCCGAAGACACGTTCGACCTCCGGAACGGACTTGATCTGCGCGTCCTGCCAGGTCAACAGGCGCTTGGCTTCCGCGATCGAGATTCCAGGAACCGTGATCGGCATGTAGAGAAGGTCCTGCTCGTAGAGCGGCGGCATGAACTCCGAGCCGAGCCGCGTGAACGGGATCGCTGTCACCGCCATCAGCGCGAGGACGATCACGATGACCATGTATCGAGCGCGCAGAACCAGGCGGAGCAGCGGGCGGTACGCCGCGATGAAGAACTGATTGATCGGGTTCCTCTCCTCAGGCCGGATCCGACCGCGCAGCAGCGTCACCATCAGCGCCGGAACCAGCGTGATCGCAAACAGCGAGGCGAACGCCATCGAGAACGTCTTCGCGAGCGCGAGGGGCCGGAACAGCCGGCCCTCTTCGCCCTGCAGCGCGAACACCGGGAGGAACGCGATTGTCAGCACGAGCAAGGCACCGAAGATCGACGGTCCGAGCTCACGCGCCGACTGGATCACCAGCTCCCTGCGGTCGACCTTGCGCCCCTCTGTTTCGGCCTCGGCGATCTTCCTGTGCGCGTTCTCCACCAGCACACACGCGGAGTCGACCATGTCGCCGAGCGCAAGCATCACGCCCGCCAGCGACATGATGTTGATCGTGACGTCGAAGTAGTAGAAAGCGATGAACGTCGACGCGCTCGCGACAGGCAGCGTGATCGCCGCGACGAGCGTCGACCGGAAGTGGAACAGGAACACGCCGATCACCAGCACCACGATCGCGAGAATCTGGAGCAAGTTCGTGCCGAGGGTCTTGATCGAGTCCTTGATCAGGTCGCTGCGGTCGTAGACCGGAATGACCTTGACGCCCGGCGGCATCGACGCCTCGATCTCCGCGAGCTTGGCCTTGATCCCGTCGATGACGTCGAGCGCGTTCTCGCCGGAGCGCATCACGACAATGCCGCCGACGACCTCGCCACGGCCGTCGAGCTCGACGAGCCCGCGCCGGATGTTTCCGCCGATGGTGACGTCCGCGACGTCGCGGATCCGGATCGGCGTACCGCGGGCGTCGGTTGCGACCACGGCGAGCTCCAGATCCTCGACCTTGGTGACGTAGCCGCGACCGCGCAATGCGTACTCGTGCTGCGCCATCTCGATCACGCGCCCTCCGACCTCGGCGTTCGCGCCCCGCACGGCAGCGGCGATCTGACTCACGGAGACGTTGCGAGCCTTCGCTCGCTCGGGATCGATCTGGATCTGGTACTGCTTCTCGAACCCACCGACGCTCGCCACCTCGGCTACCCCGGGAACGCTCTGCAGCCAGTAGCGAAGCGACCAGTCCTGAAACGAGCGCAGCTCCTGAAGGGAGAGCTTGCCGGTCGTGTCGACCAGCGCGTACTGGTAGATCCATCCCACGCTGGTGGCGTCGGGTCCGATCTGCGGGGTGACGCCTTCTGGCAGCTTGCCCTGGACGCGCGCGAGGTATTCGACCACCCGCGACCGGGCCCAGTAGAGGTCCGTGCCATCCTCGAACACGACGTACACGAACGACATCCCGAACATCGTGTAACCGCGGACGGTCTTGACCTTCGTCGCACCGAGGAACGTGGTCGTGATCGGGTACGTGACCTGGTCCTCGATCAGGTTTGGATTGCGCCCCATCCACTCGGTCGCGATGATCACCTGCGTATCGGATAGGTCAGGCAGCGCGTCGAGCTTCGATCGCTGCGCGCTCACGAGGCCCCAGATCGCGAGCAGGATCGTTGCGCCGAACACGAACACTCGCTTGCGCGCCGAGAAATCGATGATCCGGGCGATCAGGCCCATCCTCTCGGGCTCAGTGTCCGGCATGGCCACCACCCGGCGCGCTCGAGGCGCGGAGCCGACTCTCGGAGTCGAGGAGGAACTGAGCGCCCGTGGCAACGTGCTCGCCCGCGACGACGCCCGACTCGACTCGGTAGTAGTCACCGACTCGACCGGTGAGCTTCACCTCCCTCGGTTCGGCGTGCGTCCCGTGCACGATGAATACGATCGAGCGTGCGCCGGTGCGGATCACGGCAGACTCCGGAACCGCGAGCCCGCGCTGCTCTGCAAGCTCGAGCTCCACGGTCACGAAGGCGCCCGGCATCACGGCGGCGCTCACGTTCGCGAGCTCGAACCGAGCCTTGCGGGTCCGGGTCCGCTCGTCGATGGTTGGATACAAGAACGCGACCTTGGCGGATATCGGCTCGCCGACGCCCTCGACGGTCAAGCTGGCGCTGCTGCCGGCCCGTACGCTGGAGACGTCCGCCTCGTAGATATCCGCGAGGATCCACACCCGTGTCAGATCGCTGATCGTGTACAGCTCGATCGACGGGTCCACGAACATCCCCTCGAATGCCTGCTTCGCAACGACGACGCCCGCACGCGGAGACACCACCGGGATCGTTCGCTTCGGCTCGCCCGTGCGTTCGATGTGATCGATGACGGACCGCGGAACGTTCCACAACGCAAGTCGGTTGCGCGCTGCATCGAGCAGCTCCGGGGACTTCAACGGAGACTTGATGAGTGATGCGAGCTCGAGCTGAGCCGCGTAGACCTCCTGGCTGTACAACGAGACGAGGGCCTCGCCCTTCTTCACCTTGCGACCGACGAACTGGACGTAATAGCCCTCGATCCAGCCGCGCACGCGTGAGTGCACGTGTGCGGTCCGGGTCTCGTCGACGGTGACGAGGCCGACCGTTCGCACCTTCCTGCTGAACTCGCGCTCGCTCACGACCTCGGTCGTGAGGCCCATCGCCGTTGCCTGTGCGGGATCCAGGGCCACCGGGGCGAAGCCTTCGGGACGGGTCGAGTTAGTGCCTTGATGCGCGGCGTGTTCATCCGCAAGCACCGGTGCGCGGTGAGCGGCGGGCTCGTCCGCGACGACAGTCGGTTCATCTCGATGCCGGAGATCCAGCAAGACAGCGAGCGCCGCGAGAGCCAGCAGCATCGCCAACGCGCCGGCGCGCCACGGATGTTCTTTCAAGAAACGAATCACGGCGTGACCTCCCCGCTCGAAGCCCGACGCAATCGTGCCCACGCGGTCCCGAGCTCTGCACGCGCGACGACGAGGTCGCGTTGCGACATCCACAACACCTGCGCTGCCTCGATGACACTGACGAGCGGCACCTGGCCGGCCGAATAGGCCGCCAGCGTCGGTGTGATCGCCTGTTCGGCGCGCGGCAAGATGTCATCTCGAAGCGCGTGATAGCGCTCCCTCGCCGCAGCGACCGTCTCTCG
>JACCQV010000712.1 GCA_013813945.1 Deltaproteobacteria bacterium
GCCGAGCTCCGCAAGGACATCCTCGACGAGCGCGATGGTGGAGGACAGATTCGTCTCGCGCTGATTCGCGAACAGGCCGGAGGTCGTCACGACCGAAGCCTACCCCGGAACGCGCTATCGTTGGGGCGATGAGCGAGGACCGCCCGGGCGACGACGCTGCTGCGTCCGAGCCGGTGCCGGCGGAGACGGCGCAGCCTGATGCGCCGCCGCCCGCCAGCGAGGATCCGGCAGCTTCGACGCGCTCGCGCAGGCCACTGCGGCCCGCGACACGGATCGCGATTCTCGTCGCGATCGGGCTCGTCGTGATCGGCAGCGCGGTCCTCGTGCGGCGATCGCAGCGCTCATCCGATGTCGCGACTCAGGTCGCCGAGGGAAGTGGTGCCGGTGCCGCGATCCGTGCGCCGGAGGGGCCGAGCGTCCCCGGCGATCCGGGCGGCGTCCGGCTCACCGGGTTCGTGATCGATGGAGCCGGCTTGCCGGTCATCGGTGCCGAGGTCACGGCCGAGCTCGAGAAGGGCGCCGCTGATCGTTCGGTGACGCCCGCGGTGCCGGCAGCGCCTCCTCCATCACCGATGCCGATGCCGTTGGCCGCCGACGCGGGCGTCACCCCGGGCGTGTTCGTCGCATCGCCGACCGCGCTCGACGGAAGGTTCGTGATCCTCGGTCTCGAACCGGGGCGCTATCGCGTGCGGGTCACCGGATCCGGGTTGTTGCCCGCCGAGGTCCGCTACGTCCCGGTGCCCTCCGATGCGGCGCGAATCGTCGTCTCGCGTCGCGTCGCGATCGCAGGCACCGTGGTCGACGCCGGCAAGCCAGCGCCCAACGTGACGATCGGGCTGCGCGGCGATGCGATCGGCGGCGGGATCGAGCTGAAGAGCTCGGTCACCGGCGAATTCGCGTTCGAAGATCTACCGGAGGGTCGTTACCAGCTGTTCGCGTATCAAGGTGCGCTGGCCGCCCGCGCGGTCCGCGTCAGCCGCCTCGGCACCGGCCCCTTCGCGCCGATCGAGCTGCGCCTCGAGGCGGCGGCGATCGTCGTCGGGCGCGTTCTCGATCGTGCGGAGGGAACCGGCATCGCGGCAGCGATCGAGCTGCGCCCATCGGGCGATGATCAAGCTCCACGCTACGCGCGCAGCGGGCCGGATGGCGTGTTCCGGATCGAGGGCGTGCCGAATGGCCGGTGGATCGCCGATGCGTTCTCGCCGGGCTACCTCAGCACCGGGGGTGTCGAGCTCGAGGCGGGCAGGGGCGTGCCCGAGCTGGCTCTGTCGAAAGGCGCGATCATCGAAGGTCGCGTGCTCGATGGCGAGGGCAGACCCATCGCCGGCGCGACCGTGCGAGCGCTCGTTGGAGGCACCGCCGGCACGGAGACCTCGCAGCTCGTCCAGCAGGACATGCTGCGCCGGTTCAGTGGAAGGATCGCGGCACCTACGGCGGCGCCGGGCACGATGACCTCCGATCCGCAGTTCATCGCGCGCGGTGAGCTCGGCGTCACCGTGGGCCCGATTCCCCCGATCCCGCCGCCTGGTGCGCAGGCCTCGCGACCCGCGGTCGTCGACCCGAGCTCGGGCGTGATGGCGCAGCTCGCCGGGGACCCGCCGCCGTTGCCCGTGGATCCGTTCCGCGCGTCCATCTGGACCACCGGCCCCGACGGGCGCTATCGGATCCGTGGCCTCGCGAAGGGCAAGGTCGCCGTGCTCGCCGTCGCGCCCGGGTTCGCGGAGGGTCGCTCGAAAGAGAATGCGGTCGACATCGGCCACCTGCTGACCGACATCGACATCGTCCTCTCGCCGGGCACGTTCGTGATCGGCAAGGTCACCGATCAGCACAACGTCTCCGTGATCGGCGCGATGATCACCGCGACTCCGCCGGTCGGCGCACCGATCGTCGTGTTCACCGACGAGGCCGGCGAATACAGGCTCGGCCCGATCGTTGGCACCCTCGACATCGTCGCGACCGCGTACGGCCACGGCGATGCCCGACGCAAGCTCGATGTCCCGGTCGCAAGAGGGCCGACGCCGGCCGAGCTCCGGGAGAGCTTCGTGCTCGTGGTGGCCGACGCGACGCTCGCGGGTACGCTCGACGATGCGAACGGGGCTCCAGTCGCCGCGGCACACCTCGAGGTCACGAGCGGATCCGGCGAGGGCCGCCATGCCGTCGTCGCCGCGGACGGAACGTTCTCGATCGACATGCTGCCGGCCGGTCCGCTACGCGTGCGCATCCGTCACCCGGACTATCCCGAGCACGAGCTCGAGACCGCCGCGGTCTCCGGCGGCAAGGAGCGCGTGCGCCTTCGCCTTCCGATCGGCGGGGCGATCGAAGGCGCCGTGATCGAGGCGACCAGTGGAGCGCCGCTCGCAGGGATCACGATCGCGGGCGCCGGCCCTGGTGGCGCGAGCACCGACGCGACCTCCGACAAGATCGGACACTGGAGGCTCGGCCCCCTCGTGCCGGGCCGCTGGAAGCTCACGATCAAGCTGCCGGGCTACCTCCCACTCGCGCACGAGCTCGACGTTGCCGCGTCACGCACGCCGGGCACGACGTCGATTCGCGACATCCGCCTCGAGCTCGCACGTGGTGCACTCGTCGGTGGCACGCTGCGCGATGCCCGCGGTCAGCGTGTCAGTGGTGCAACGATCGCGATCCGCGCGACACGTGGTGGTGGCCCGACCGTGGAAGGCATGACCGACGCCGAGGGTGAGTTCCGAATTCGCGATGCGCCCTCCGGCGAGATCGAGATCGTGGCGACCAGCGTCGAGCGTACCGGCACCACGAGGGTCACGGTGCGTCCAGGCGATGAAGTGCTCGGCCTCGCGGTCGAGCTCGGCCGCTGACTGCGTG
>JACCQV010000720.1 GCA_013813945.1 Deltaproteobacteria bacterium
CACGTTGCTGGTCCGCATCGTCTCGATGCTGACGAAGATGATCGCATGAGCCGCCTACGCCGACGCCTACGCTTACGCCAACGCCGGATCAACACAGCCGAACTCTGGGGTTAGTCGGCGTTCTGCGCCACGAGCTGGCGCAGCTGCCACGCCTGCAGGTGCATGTGCTGGCGCGCGGTGCGCTCGGCCTGGCGCATGCCGCGGGTGATCACCACGCCCGAGATGATGATCGACGCGGTGTACGTGATCATCATGACGCTGAACGAGGCCATGCCGCTGATGATCGACGTGTGGAGCGTCACGCCACCGTCGAACACGGTGATCGTCGATGCGAACACACCGAGTTGTTCGAGGATCCACGGCCCGATCACCGCGAGTGCCGTCAGGACGACGACAAGGCTCGCCTGGCGCTTGGCGTACGCCGGTCCGGTCATGAAGCCGATCGCGGTGACCGCGGCGAGGCCGGGCGCGAGCAAGAAGGGCGAGCCGATCCGGGCGATCAGCACGATCAGCGCGAGGTTGGCAATCATGACCGGCACCGCAGCGACCGCGTGCCCCGGCTTGCGCATCCACAGCATCATGACGACCGAGGCGCCGGCGACGACGGTGAGAATCAGGAGCGATAGCGGCGGAGCATTGCCGAAGATCGCGAGCAGCGGAACGAACACCAGGTAACTCGCGGTTGCGAGTGCGGCGAAGTTGATCGTGCGCCGAACGACATCCGCACTCTCGGAGTCGAATGCCTTCTTGACCTCGGGCGGCAGGATCTTCGGCGGCTCGAGCATCATCCTCGTGATCAGCTCGCCGGCGGCGTGGAGCGTGGGATCGAGGGCGAGCGCACGGCCTGCCTCGCGCATCGCCTTGCTGCGATCGTTGGCGGCGAACGCCACGATCGCCTGATCGTAATGAGTTTTCGCGAGCGAGCGGCGCAGGGCGAGATCGCGATCGCCGTCGAGGTACTGCTGGATCCGTTCGCCGAGCTCGCGGGCCGTGGCGATCCGCTCATCGCGATCGAGGCGAGTGGCGGCGAACGTCAGCTCGTCGAGCTCGGGGGGAATCTCTGCATCGGGGCGGCGCTTCGATGGGTGGGTCGCGGCATTTTTGGTCGTGCTCGCCATCGCGGCGTCCCGGCTGGGCGGGTGCAGGCGCTCGCCGGCGAGGATCTCGAACAGCACGCTGCCGAGCGCGTAGACGTCGGCACGAGGGTCGATGTCGGTCAGGCCCTTCACCTGCTCGGGCGCCATGTAGCCCGGGGTGCCGACCAGCACGCCGGCGGCGGTGACAAGCTCGGCCTCGTCGACCGAGGCCGACGCGACGTCCTCCTCGCCGGTGACCTTGGCCACGCCCCAGTCGAGCACGTAGGTCTCGCCGAAGTCGCCGAGCATGATGTTGTCGGGCTTGAGGTCGCGGTGAATGAAGCCGCGTGTGTGCGCGAGCTCGACGGCGAGGCAGACGTCCGCGAGCGCGCGCAGCAGACGCTGACGGGGAACCTTCGTGGTCTTGTCCTTGAGGATGGCCGCGAGCGTGGTGCCGGACAGCTTCTTCATCGCAAAGTACGGACGACCATCGGCATCGCGGCCGAGCTCGTGGACCGGAACGATCGCGGGGTGCTCGAGCCGACCCTGGATCCGGGCCTCGCGCATGAACCGCGCGATCTGCTTCTCGCTCGGTGCGACGGCGCGCATGCGCTTGATCGCGACCGCGCGACCGATCTGCGCATCCTCGGCCTCGACGACCTCGCCCATCCCACCGCGGCCGAGCATGTCGCCGATCTGGTAGCGCTCCCCCGGTACAGCGATCTGCTCGATCGCCGTCACGCTCGGACGCTCGGTCGCCCCCATCCATCGCACCGACGCGCGGGTCGATCCGTCGTCCTGGTCCATGGCAGCAGATTCGCCCGCAGGCCGCGGGGCGACAAGCCTCTCGGCCGTAACGATCCGGAGCTAGGGTCAATGCTGGTCAGTTAAGGTCGTTCGTGCACGTGCACGTGTCACGTGGCACGTCCACGTCCACGAACAGGCAACCGGGCCGAGACGCAGCCGATAGGTGCGACATGCTCGACTACGAGAGGCTCGACGTCTATCAGCGCGCGATCGAACACCTGGCGTTCGTGTTCAGGTCGATCCCAAGCCTTCCGCGTGGCTACTCGGCGCTGGTGGA
>JACCQV010000752.1 GCA_013813945.1 Deltaproteobacteria bacterium
GACGTTGAGTGCGACGTTGGTCGCGCCGGGTGCCGGCGTGGTGACCGTCACCGTCGGCGGCACCACCGCGCTGCCCGTGGTGAACATCCACGAGAACGGCGCCGCGAGCGCGACACCGTTGGTGTCCTGCGCTCCCGTGGTGATCGTCGCCGTATAGGTACCCGCGGTCAGATCGACCGTCGGATTGAACGTCGCCGTGTTGGTCAGCGCGTCATACGTGACCACGCCTGTGACCGGCGTCAGGCCCTGGAACAGGGTGAACGTCGTCGCATTGATCGTCGTCGCGTTCATCGCCCGGCTGAACGTCGCCGTCGGGCTGACGTTGAGTGCGACGTTGGTCGCGCCGGGTGCCGGCGTGGTGACCGTCACCGTCGGCGGCACCACCGCGGTGCCCGTGGTGAACATCCACGAGAACGGCGCCGCGAGCGCGAGCCCGTTGGTGTCCTGGGCACCGGTCGTGATCCTCGCCGTGTAGACGAGCCCGGCCGTCAGATCCAGCGTCGGATTGAAGGTGGCGGTATTGGTCAGCGCGTCGTACGTGACCACGCCCGTGACCTGCGTCAGGCCCTGGAACAGGGTGAACGTCGTCGCATTGATCGTCGTCGCGTTCATCGGCTGGCTGAACGTCGCCGTCAGATTGACGCCGAGCGCGACGTTGGGCGCGTTCATCCCAGGAGTCGTCAGCGTGACGGTCGGCGGGAGCACGGCGGCCCCGGCGGTGAACGTCCACATGTGGTTCGCGGTGAGCGCGAGCCCGCCCGTGTCCTGCGCAGCCGTCGTGATCGTCGCCGTGTAGACCAGGCCGGCTGTCAGATTCACCGTCGGATTGAACGTGGCCGTGTTGGTCGCGCTGTTGAGCGTGACGACACCTGCGATCGGCGTCGCACCTTGCACGAGGGTGAACGACGTCGCGTTGATCGTGGTGGGGTTCATCGCCTTGCTGAACGTCGCGGTCGGACTCACGTTGAGCGAGACGTTGGTGGCGTTCGGCGCGGGCGTGGTCGCGATCACCGTTGGCGGGAAGGCGTTCGCCGCCGCCGTGAACATCCAGGTGTAGTTCGCGGCGAGCGCGAGCCCGCCCAGGTCCTGGGCGCCCGTGGTGATCGTCGCTGTGTAGACAAGACCTGCGATCAGGTCGGACGTCGGGTCGAACGTGACCGTGGTGCCTGCCGTGTTGACCGTCAACGCTCCGACCAGCGAGGTCGAGCCCTGGCGCAGCGTGAACGTCGTCGTTGTCAGCGTGCCGGCGTTCATCGGCTTGCTGAAGGTCGCAGTGGGCGATGTCGTGAGTGCGACGCCGGTGGCGTCGGAAGCCGGCATCGTCGAGGTGACGATCGGACGGATTTCGATCGGCGCGTCGACGCTGGCGTCGACGGGGGCGTCGGTGCCGTCACCTCCGTCGAGCTTGAACTCGACGACCTGGCGTCCGCATGCGGATACGCAGGCAAGAATGGCAATCAGAAGACTCGTCTTGATCGAGCTCATTTCGAGCTCCCTTCGTTGGGGGTGATCGTGAGGACGACGAACTCGACGCGGCGGTTTCGCTCGCGCCCCTCCGCCGAGTCATTGGTCTCGAGCGGAACGTCGGGGCCGAACCCCTGCGCCGTGAGTCGAGCCCGGGCGATGCCCTTGTTGCTCAGGTACTTCGAGACCGCCTCCGCGCGCCGCTGCGACAGCCGCTTGTTGTGACCGGCGTTGCCCGAGGTGTCGGTATGGCCTTCGATGCGAAGGTTGATCGTCGGGTTGTCGTTGAGGACCTTGACGACCTCGTCGAGGATCGTGAACGACGTCGGTTTGATCCGCGCGCGGTTCCACGCGAAGAACAATTTCTCCTTGAGCTCGAGCTTGCCGTTGATGATCGTGACGTTCTGGTAGACGATCGGCGCGGGAACCGGAGCTGGCGCGGGAGCGGCGACACAGACCGGGCACACCGGCGCGGGCGCGGTCTGGACGACGATCTCCGGCGGCGGGGCCGGCTCGCGGACGATCTGGACGCGCGGTGGCGGCGCTGCCCGCTTCACCGCCGAGCCGAACTCGATGCTCAGGCCGGCGAGGATGATCTTCGAGTCGCGAGTGTCGTAGCCCATGCGCTCGTTGTTGACGGTCTGCTGGTACCGAACGAACGGTCCGACCCAGAACACCTTCGCCTTGTCGACGGGGAACGCGATGCCGACCGCGACGTCGAATCCGAACCGACCGAGGTCGCCGGTCCGCATATAGAGGAGATCCGCATCGAGCCACGGCGAGGTGCCGGAGTCGAGCTGGTCATGGGGACGCTTGAGGCGAAAGCCGCCACCGAAGCCCCAGGCCACGCCGGACTCTGCGAGCGGCACCGCGGCTGGTAGAAACAGAAACGAGACCGCGGGACCGACGTCGAGGTACGGCGTGATGCCGAACAGCGCCTTGAGCGACTGCCCGCCGCCGACATCATAGATATCGGACTGCGGCGCGGTCGTGGGGACCACGACGCCAGGCTCGACCTTGATGCTGACGCCATCGGCGGTGGCAGCGGTCGTGGTGAACAGCACGAGAGCCGCACCCAGTGCGGTCCTCCCGATCGATGAATTTGCAGACATTCCAAGCACCGCTTTCGTAAGCCAAGCGCTACCCCACTACCCCAGACCCTTGGGGTAGCCGTTAGCGGTCACGGGTTAACGCAGCAATCGAGCCACGCACCGAGCGAGCGTGCGCGGTGTCGTGAGGGCGCACAGCGGTGTCGAGCCCGCTGATCGGGCGAACCAGCCGAGCGCCAGCGCTCTATGGGCGGTGCGATTCGAGTTACCTACAGTGCAAAGCTCACGCGACGAGCGTGTCGTCGAGCTCGCGAACACTGCAGTCGAGGACGGCCCAGATCACGGCGGCGATCACCGTCGCGACGGCGTCCTGCTCGCCCGGCGTCAGCACGACGTGGAGCTCCTCGATCTGATCGCGGATCGAGCGAACCATGGCGCGATCGCAGCGGCCGCCACGGACGGCTGTCATCGCCACCGCGAGCGAGTGGTGGTCGAGCCGGAGATCGCCGATCGGCGTTCGTCCACCGAGCACGTGGCATGCGAGCGCGAGTCCCGCGCCGAACGCATCACCGTCGGACATTACCGGAGCACGGCATAGCTCACGCTCGAGGAGACGCATCACCGCTGGTTGACGGATCGCGAGCCAGCTGACGTCCTGGTTCGCCAGCTCAACATGATCGTGGATCATCCTCGACCCTAGGCGCCGCTCGATGCGAGGCGCAATTTTTCGGCTATGTTCAGCCGATGCGTCCCGCCTATCTCATCGACGGTATTCGGTCTCCGTTCGGTCGCTACGGAGGTGGCCTCGCCGGGGTCCGGGCCGACGACCTCGGTGGCCAGGTGATCGCGGCGCTCGTGGCCAAAACCGGGATCCCCGCGGACCGCATCGACGACGTGATCTTCGGCTGCGCGAACCAGGCCGGCGAGGACAACCGCAACGTCGCGCGCATGAGTGCCCTGCTCGCAGGCCTGCCGGTCAGCGTGCCCGGAGTGACGGTGAATCGCCTCTGCGGCTCCGGGATGCAGGCGATCGCCGACGCCGCGCGGCTGATCGCGACGGGCGAGGCCGACCTGGTGATCGCGGGCGGTGTCGAGCAGATGTCGCGCGCACCGCTCGTGATGGGCAAGGCGAACGAGGCCTTCGGACGAGGACAGACGCTCTACGACACGACCCTCGGGTGGCGGTTCATCAATCCGCGGATGGAGGCCATGCACGGGACTCTCGCGATGGGCGAGACCGCCGAGAAGGTCGCCGAGCGCTGCAACGTCTCGCGCGAGGCCCAGGACAGGTTTGCGGTCACCTCCCAGCAGCGTGCCGGGAAGGCGATCGCCTCGGGCCGGATCGCGAAGGAGCTGACGCCGATCGTGACCGGCACCGACAAGAAGACGGGCGCCGAGCTCCGGATCAGCGCGGACGAGCACCCGAGGCCGGAGACGACGATCGAGCAGCTCGCGAAGCTCAAGCCGGCCTTCGCCAAGGGCGGAAGCGTCACTCCCGGGAACGCATCGGGGCTGAACGATGGGGCGACCGCCGTGCTGCTCGCGAGCGAGCGGGCGATCAAGGAGCTCGGCCTGTCCCCGAAGGCGCGCTACGTCACCGGCGCCGCGGCGGGAGTCGAGCCCAGCTACATGGGCCTGGGCCCGATCCCAGCCTCGAAGAAGGCCCTTGCCAAGGCCGACCTGACCGCGCAACGCATTGATCTTGCTGAGCTCAACGAGGCGTTCGCGGCGCAGGCGATTCCGTGCGTCGAGCAACTCGGGCTCGACCCGGACAAGGTCAACGTCAACGGCGGGGCGATCGCCTGGGGTCACCCACTCGGCGCATCGGGCGCGCGCTTGCTGCTGACCTTGATGCTCGAGCTCGAGCAGACGTCCGGACGCCATGGACTTGCCTCGATGTGCATCGGCGTTGGCCAGGGGATCGCGGTCATCCTCGAACGAGCCTAGCCCGCAATATCGGTGACTTTTTTGCCCCCCTATCCCACCCTATCCTCACATCGTTTGTGAGAAAAAGAGCGCGCTTCGTGGGGCCGGGATGAGCAACGTGCAGGACCAAGTCAGCAAGTCGCTCAAGCTTGTCGGCCGTGTGCTCGGTGAGAAGTACAAGCTGACCGCGTGCATCGGCATCGGTGGCAGCGGAGCTGTCTTCAAGGCTGATCAGATCGCGCTGGGTCGCACTGTCGCCGTCAAGATCCTCAACGAGGAGCTGTCGGCCGACGCGCGGATGATCAAGCGGTTTCGCGATGAGGCGATGTCCGCGTCCCGTCTCAACCATCCCAACTGCGTCTCGATCATCGACTACGGCCAGGCGAGCGACGGATTGCTCTATCTCGCGATGGAGTACGTCAAGGGCCCGACGCTGACCCAGCTGCTGGTGAACGAGAACCCGATCCCCGTCGAGCGGGTCGTCGACATCACGATGCAGTCGCTGATGGGGATCGAGGAAGCCCACCTCGCGGGCGTCGTGCACGCCGACCTCAAGGCCGACAACATCATCCTCGACCAGCGGCGCGCCGGCGTCGACGTGGTGAAGATCGTCGACTTCGGAATCGCGCGGCTCGTCAACGGTGCGAGAGAGACCGAGGATCGCTCGATCAGCGGGACGCCCGAGTACATGGCGCCCGAGGTGATCAGCGGCGCACCTCCGAGCTTCGCGTCCGACGTCTATGCGGTCGGCATCATCCTGTACGAGCTACTCGCCTACAAGACGCCATTCTTCGCGGGCTCGACGACCGAGATCCTTGCGAACCACCTCAAAGCGATGGTCCCGTCGCTGCTGTCCCGCCGCGAGTCGGTGCCGAAAGAGCTCGACGCGATCGTCGCGAAGGCGCTCGCGAAGCATCCCGCGGATCGGTTCGTGTCCGCCGAGGAGATGCGTCAAGCGCTCGCGGACCTGCGCATGCGCGTCAAGGTCCCCGCGTCCGACGCATGCGCGGCGTGCGGCAGCTCGTGTCCTCCGAGCTTCAAGTTCTGTCCCGAGTGCGGTGCCCCTCGTGCACGCGTCTCGAAGTCGTTCGACATTCCTGCACCAGTTCCGAGGCCCGACGTCCTCCCGCTGCCGTTCACCGGCCGCCGCGAGGAGCTGACGACCCTGCTCGCGCACATGCGTTCGAACCCGGGTGCAACGCCGGGTCAGAACGTCGCGATGCTCGTCGCCGGGTTCGAGGGCGCGGGCCGCAGCGCGCTGATCCGCCACGCGTACTCGCTGCTCGCGAACGACGGTCGCACGATCTATCAGATCGGCCCCGACCCGAGCGGACTCGCCGCTCCGTTCTATCCGATCCGTTCGCTGCTCGCCGCCGTGCTGCAGCTGCCGGCCGTGTCGAGCGAGATCGAGCTTCGCGATGCGGTGATCTCGATCGGGCTCAACGAGCGCGATATCCCCGGCGTTGCGCAGCTGTTCGGCCACCCGACATCGCTGCTCGAGCTCGAGCCTGCCGTGCGGCGCCGAGAGATGATCTGGTCGGCGCTGCGTGCCCTCGAGCGAGCGGCGCTGAGTGGACCGGTGACGATCGTGTGCGAGGACATCGACCGGTTCGATCATCCGAGCCTCGAGATCCTGCGGCGCACCAGCGAGGTCCACGACCTCACCCTGCCGCCGATCGTCATGACCGCTTCGACGATCTTTGCCGCGCAGTGGCCGGCCGCGGTCCCGCGTCTCGAGATCGGCGCGCTCGAGGCAGGCGATCTATCGGAGCTCGTCGGGCACCTCGAAGCCAACGGCATCCGTGGCATGCCGCCGGTCCAGAACCTGTTCGAGACCACGCGCGCGTATCCGGGTCACGTCGAGCACGTCGTGCGCTACATGCTCGAGGGCGGGCGCGCCGAGGACACTGCGACCTCCCTTCCCGACTTGATCTCCGCGCGGCTGTCGATGCAGAAGCAGTCGACGCGCGACGTGCTGCAGGCCGCCGCGGTCCTCGGCGTCGAGCCGCAGCTCGACCTCTTGCGCTCGATGCTGCCCGGCGACGCGCTCGAGGCGGCGATGGTCGATGCAGAGCGCTGCGGTCTCCTCGGCTACGATCCGTCGGGTGAGCTGACGTTCACGAGCCGGCTCGTCCGCGACATCGTGTACGACGCGACCCCCGCCGATGTCCGTCGCTCGCTGCACGGTATGGCCGCCGCGGCGGTCGAGGCGCTGTCGCCCGATATCGCGTTGCTCGGTCACCACCACGATCTCGCGGGTCACGCCAAGGAAGCCATCACGCTGCTCCGGCGGGCCGGCGATCACGCGGCCGAGCAGCTCGACGACGTCAGCGCCGGTCAGTTCTTCCATCGCGCGCTCGTCGCCGTCCGCCAGGCCGTCCATGTCGGCGACGACGATGGCACCGCGGAGACCCAGTTCGTCCTGCTCTCGGTCAAGCTCGCCGATGTTCTGCGCGCACGTGGCGAGACGGCGCTCGCGCGTGGCGTGCTCGCCGAGGCACGCGACTGGTCTGGCGCGCCGATGCTCGTGGCCATGATCGATCGGGCCGGAGCCTCGATCGCGATCAGCGAAGGTGACGTCGAGGGCGCCATCTCATCGCTGCGCCGCGGTGTCGGTCGGGCCATCGCGACGGGCGACATGGCGCTCGTCTGCGAGCTTTACCTGGATCTGTCGGTTGCCCTCCTCCGCGCCGGGGACGCAAACACTGCGCTCCACGAGCTGGTCGAGTGCATCGACCTCGCGACGCTCGGCGAGGGCTTTACCGCGATCGACGGCCCAGACCCGTTCTGGCGGATCCTCCGCGCGCAAGCCCAGATGGTCGACAACCAGGGCGACTCCTATCGCGCCTTGCGCCTCGCCGAGGCTGCCCTGTTTCATGCCCAGCGGGTGCGCTCGCGCCTCGGTGCGGCACGGGTGCAGCAGCTGCTCGCGACGCTGTGCGACAAGGCCGGCCTCGCCGGCAAGGCCGAGCGCTACCGGGCGGCGGCGATCAACGAGATGCGCACGCTCGGCGATCGACGCGCGACCGCGGAGCTCCTGCTCAACGACACGCCCGCCCGGTCTGCGGTGGTCGTCCCCGGCCGGCTGAATGACGCGATGCAGCTGAGCAAGGAGATCGGGTGGGCCGAAGGTCACGATCGCGCGAAGCGAAAGTCGGCGCCACCGACCGTCAAGTCGTAGCATCGCGTTGCGCAGGTCGCGGGCGATCCGCGGTACCCTTTCGACGTGGGCAGTATCCTCCTCGTCGAAGCAGATCAAGCGACGTGTGATCAGTGGGCGACCGCGATCAGCGCTGCAGGTCACTCGGTCCTCTCCGCAACGGCGATGCGCGAAGCGATGCCGCTCATCCGCGAAGGCGGAATCGATGCGGTCGTGATCGACGCATACGATCCACGCCACGGTGTCGCCGAGCTCGCGCGCAGCATCGAAGCGTTGCCCGATGCGCCGCCGATCATTTTGGTCTCCGGATCGCCGGCTGCACCGGAGATGTCCGCGCGCATCGGCGCGGCGGCATTCCTCCCGAAGCCCTGCGAGCCGGCCGAGCTCGTCGCACTCGTGAACCGCGTGCTCGGCGCACTCCGACCGGTCCGCGCGTTCGAGGACGAGCCGACCGGTCCGAACCGCCCAATCCTTTGATGCGCTCGTGAGCATCTGGAAATACGTCGTTCTCCTCGGAGGCATCCTCGGCATCGCCGGCTTCTTTGCTCCTTTCATGGAGTACAAGGCGCCCGACGGCACGTTGACCGGTGCGAGTGCCTACGAGATCGCGCGCGGTGAGGTCGACGTCTCCCCACTGATGAAGAAGGCCCAGGAGCTCGGCCTCGTCACACCGGCCGAAGCGCAGCGAGCGACCAAGGTCCTGCAGCAGGGCGTCTACGCGTATCGCGGCGCGATGATCGCGGTGTTCATCCCGGCAGCGCTGATCTTTCTGATCGGGCTGTTCTCGTTCTCGCGCAAGAAGATGGGTCGGCTGGCGGGCTTCATCGCGATCCTGATGGGCGCGGCCTGCGTCGGCGTGTGGATCTTCTTCTTCCGCGCGGAACCTCCGACCGCGCAGACGATCGGTCAGCTCGGCCTGGGGATCTATGCGCTGTTCGTGTGCGGGCTGCTGGGCATGCTCGGTGGTCTGGGGTCGCTGCTGTTGCCCGATCGCACTGCGTAGCTGCGTCCGCCCGATTGCAGCGATGCCCGGTGCTCCCTGCCGATCCTCCGTGCTGGTGCTCCGTGCTGGTACGTGTGTGTTCCAGACCTGAGCCGCCAAGAGCGCCAAGAACGCCAAGAAGAAGTGGGATCTGACGGTTGTGCGGTCGCACAGGCAGCGCCCCCTGCCCTCTCTCTGCTTGGCGCTCTTTGCGTTCTTGGCGGCTCACCCTCGGGCAAGCGCCACGCCCGTGCGCATCGAAGCGCTACGTCAGCAGCATGCGAACGCCACGCGTGAGGAGCGTGACGGAGAGCTTGCCCCCAGCCACGCGTAGCTGCTCGTTCGTGAACGGATCACGAAGCACGCTGACGTTCGCATCACACAGCAGCACCGCGGTGACCGGCTTCGCCGCATCACTCACGATGAACACCACCTTGGCGGTGCCCGCAGCATTCGCATACGCGAACGACCGCACATCATCGGGCCGCTCGATCTGCCAGGTGTCGGGCAGGTCGCCGGCGAGGGACGCGAGATCGCTCGCGAGGCCCGGCAGATCGTCGAGCGAGCCATCGCGGATCCGGCCGACCCGACGCGGCGGCGGATCGTGGAGCGGCTGATCGAGCTCGTCGTGCGTGGGAGTCGTGGGACCGAGGACGACGATCGCTCGCTTGTGCTCGGCGAGCGCGCTGATCCGCTGCCACAGGCCGCGGTCGACACGAGCGGTGGTCGGGACGATGACGGCGCGGTAGCGCGCGAGCTCGTCCTCGGACGCGGCATCGTCGACGATCGCGAAGGGGACCTGCGCGAGCTCGAGGGCCGAGGTGATCGCCGTCTGCCAGCGGCGGGCGGCGACCGCGCCGGGGTCCGTGCCGAGCTCGGCGCCACCGGCGGGACCGAGACCGAGCACCTCGGCCAGGACGGGGGTGAACGGGTCAGCGACGCAGGTCGCGGCACCGAAGCGGGCATCGGCCTTGGAGTCGATCAGCGCGATCGGCGTCGCGCGGCGCAGGGCGGGCCAGTCGATCTCGGCGAGCGCCGCGACGAGCGGCTTGATCCATGTGGCGTGGGGCTCGAGCGTGCCGGTCTTGCTGATCGCCGCGCCGTAGTAGCGATCGCGCTCGACGGCCATGTAGAGGTTGAAGCCGCGCACACCCGTGGCGAGCAGCGAGAGCAGGTGATCGCGCTCGCGAGTCGGATCGTTGCCGCGGTCGAGCGGCGGGAACCAGGGGAAGAACCCGACGCCGACCTCGAGGGCGAGCGGTACCGGGTCCGCGTTTCCGACGAGCGCGGTCGCGCGGCGGCGGAGCTCGCGGAACTCGGCGCGCGGCGTGTACGCGTCGATGCCGACGGGACCACCGATCGCATGCTGGATCCGTCGCAGATCGTAGAGGCCGTGGTGACCAGGCGGCAGGTTGTGGAACCGCGCGATGCCCGCGAAGCCGACGTCATCGAGGAACTTCGCGAACACGCCGAGCGCGCGCGCGATGTACTGGTCCTTGAATCGGATCCACGACACACAGCGCGCTGCTTCTGCCGGATCCCAGGCGCGCGGCGGTGTTCCGTCGAGCGCGCTCGCGTCGCGCCACCAGGTGAGCGCATCGGGGTGGTAGTCGAGGGCGTAGGCGCCGAGGCGAAAGAACAGCTGTGCCTCGTTGTCGACGCCGATCGCGACGACCGGACCTTCGGGTGCGAGGTGGGGAGCGGCGACGGCGGCGACCGCCGCATACCAGTCGTGGACCCGGCGCTGGAATACCGTGCTCGCGTACGACGGGATCGGCCACGCGCGAGGCGGGGTCGGTAGCCACGCCGGAGTTCCGTGCGCGGTGCGGGCGAGGCACGCCGGATCGGCGAGAACGTGATCGGGAATCCCGAAGCTCGTCAGCTCGGCGTTGACGTGGGGGCCGGGCCGCAGCAGCACGGACAGGCCTGCGCCACGTGCGGCGGTGAGGAACGCGCCCAGATCCTTGGCGCCGGTCCAGTCGAAGGCGCCGTCGGCCGTCTCGTGGACGCGCCATGGGACGTAGGTCTCGACGATCGTCAGCCCCTGAGCATGGAGCGTGCGCAGACACGCCGCCCAGCGCGTGGGGTCGACGCGCCAGTAATGCATCGCCCCCGCGTAGAACGGTAACGGACGATCACCACCCGCGGTGGCGACTTTCAGACCGTGCGCGTCGAACCAGGTGCGGCGACGTGCTTCCACGTGCGGCCCTCCAGGACGAAGCGGCTCGGCCCGTTTGCCCACGCCGGCGTGTAGTTCAGCGGTGCGCTGTCACCGGTGCCGGTCTCCGTGTACTCGGGATCCCACGGCAGCAACAGGCACGGGCCGTCACCGGGATTCATCGTGCGCAGCCGCGGCAAGATCGGGAATGGCTCCGTCGCGCGCTGATGGCCGGCCGCGAGCGCGTCCTCGAGCGTCTTGTACTGAGCGAGCTCGTGAAACGTCCGCAGCTGCGGGGGTGGCAAGGCGAGCTCGCCGGCGCGAGCGATCGCGTCCTGCGGCGTGACCCACGCCTGGTCGACGGTCTCGATGTCGTCGAAGCTCGGATCCTGACCAGCCGGTAGCTCGCAGACGAAGAACCGCGCGGAGAATCGCTTCGGCTCGATCGACGGCGTGATCCAGTGCGACCACGGTACGAGCACGTCGGTCCACCAGGCGAGGCCGGAGGTCGCAAGCACCGCGGTCGCGTCGGTCGCGCCGAGCACCTTGCGGCGCAACGCCTCGATCGAGAACACCGAGCCCTCTTGCAGCGTCTGGTTCTGCCCTTCGTTTGCATCCTTCGCGAGCAGGACGCCGGCTTCCTCGAACAGCTCGCGCGCCGCGCAGGTCCGCGCGTCCTCGGTTGCCTCGGCGCCGCCGCCCGGAAACACGAAGGCGGAGGCCATGAAGGATGCGGCCTTGCGCCGCCGCACGAGGAACACCTCGAATCCCGGGCCGCCGGAGTGACTCTGTCGACCCTCCAGCTCCGGCCCCGGCTTTGCCTTGCGGAGCAAGATCACGCTGGCCGCCTCGCGAAGCTGCGCGCTCACAGCTCCGTTGGTACCACGGTTAATCGATGCGAGCTTCGCCGCGCACCGGTTCGTCGTCGAGCCCGAGCCAGTCCTCGATCTGTCGCTCGACAAAGCGCGCGACCTGACCCTCGGGCGTCTCGAGCACCAGGCGATCCGCGCAGCCCTTGCGGCGGGCGAACACGCCGAACCAGGTCAGGAAGCCGCAGCGAGGCTGCCGCTCGACGACGAACAGCGCATCGATCGCACCGGCGCCCATCACGAAACCGTCGTCGCCGAGGACCTCGATCGCGAGGTCGTCGACATCGATCACGACCTCGACCGGTGCGATCCGGCGCGCAGGCACGATCGTCACCCGGATGCGAAGGGTGTCCTTGCCGGTCTCGATCCCGCGATACGGCGTGCGCAGCCGCAGCTCCCGGGACAAGGTCTCGGTGACCACGTGAT
>JACCQV010000794.1 GCA_013813945.1 Deltaproteobacteria bacterium
GGCGTCATCTGCGCGTTGCTCGGCGGCACCCAGTTCCAGGTCACGGGACCCACCGCCGCATTCGTCGTCATCCTCGTCCCGATCGTCTCGAAGTACGGGCTCAGCGGGCTGCTCGTCGCCGGGATGATGGCCGGCGTGATGCTCGTGGCGATGGGTCTCGCCCGGCTCGGCCGCTTGATGCAGTTCGTTCCGCATCCGGTCACGACCGGGCTCACCGCAGGCATCGCTCTCGTGTTGATCGTGCTCCAGCTCAAGGACGTACTCGGGGTCCAGCTGCCGCGCACCGATGGGCTGGTCGAGTACGTCGGTGCGCTATGGGAGTCCCGGAGCCTGACCAACCTGTGGGACGTCGGGATCGCGGTGTTCACGATCGTGCTCCTGCTCGTCGCGCCGAAGATCTTCAAGCGGATCCCGGCACCACTGATCGCGCTCGTCGTGGTGTCGCTCGTCGTTCTGCTCCTCGATCACGTGCTTCCCGGTTTTCACGCCACGACGATCGGCTCGAAGTTCAGCGCCACGATCGGCGGCGAGATCGTCGCCGGCATTCCACCGCTACCGCCGCTTCCCGTCGTGCCGTGGCACATGGAGAGCGCGGGGCAGACGCTCAGCTACCAGATGGTCCGCGATCTGCTGCCGGCGGCGTTCGCGATCGCGATGCTCGGCGCGATCGAGTCGCTGATGTCCGCCACGGTCGCCGATGGGATGGGAGGCACCGAGCACGATCCGAACTCCGAGCTCATCGCACTCGGCATCGCGAACATCGTGTGTCCGTTCTTCGGCGGCATCGCCGCGACCGGCGCACTCGCACGGACGGCGACGAACATTCGCGCGGGTGCACGATCGCCGATCGCCGCTGCGCTGCACGGCGTGTTCGTGCTCGCGTGCACGATCGCGCTCGCTCCCTTGGTCGCCCACCTTCCCATGGCGGCTCTCGCCGGCCTGTTGATCGTGGTCGCTCGCAACATGTCGGAGGCGCGGCACTTCATGCGTCTCCTGCGGATCGCGCCGCGCAGCGACGTGATGGTGATGCTCACCTGCTTCGTGCTCACGGTTGCGTTCGACATGGTGATTGCGGTGACGTTCGGTGTGATGCTCGCGGCGCTGCTGTTCATGCGACGGATGGCGGTCCTCACGCGAGCAGACCTGCGACCGGTCGACCTGACCAAGTTCGAGGTGCCGGCAGGGATCCGCGTCTACGAGATCGCGGGCCCGCTGTTCTTCGGCGCCGCGAAGACCGCGATGGAGGCGCTGCACGTGGCTGGTGGCAAGGATCACACGGTGATCCTCTCGATGCAGCACGTGCCGACGATGGATGCGACCGGCCTCGTCGCCCTCGAGTCCGCGCTCGACCGCCTGTTCCGTTCGAAGGTGAAGGTCATCTTCGCGGGTCTCACCACCGAGGTCTCCGAGATGCTGGACCGTGCCGGGATCAAGCGCCTTCCAGGCCGCCTCGCCTACGCACCGGACGTCGAGACCGCGGTCAGCATGGCGATCGTGCATGCCGCTCGGATCAGCCGACCGCCCGACCCGCCGGCTCCGGTCACGGCGTCGGTGTGAATTCGTCGCCGCTGCCGCCGATCAAGTAGATCGCGAGCGCTGCGATCGCCAGCGCGACGACGATCACCGCGATCGGGATCCACAGCGGCAGCTTCTCGCGCGGAAACTGGGCGGGATCTGCGGGCACTGCGATGGGGGTCTCGTCCCGCGCAGCCAGCCGGATCTCCCCAGCCCCCAGCGGCGGCAGCGGAACCCGTTCGAGCGCGGCGAGCGCCCACGCGGCAGACGGCGTGCGGTCATCGGGAGACTTCGCCAGCATCTTCGAGATCAAGGCTTCGAGCTCGGGTGGCAGCGACCGCTCGAACTGAGAGAGCCGAGGTGGCGCCTCGTAGATGTGCATCGCCATGATCTCGCCTTGTCCCTCGGCGACAAACGGGGGGCGACCTGTCACGAGCTCGAACAGGATGCAGCCGACGGCATAGAGATCCGCGCGCGCATCGATCTCCACTCCGCCACGACACTGCTCGGGGGCCATGTACGACGGCGTCCCGAGGATGGTGTCGCTCTTGGTCGTGGTCTTCGGCTTGACGCCCTGCGGATTGCCGACGAGCTTCGCGATCCCGAAGTCGAGCACCTTGACGCGGATGCCGCCCGGCGCACCGGTGTCGCGAACCAGGAAGATGTTGTCGGGCTTTAGATCGCGGTGCACGACGCCCGCAACGTGCGCCGCATTGAGAGCCGCCAGCAGCTGCGCGACGATCTCCGCAGCCAGCGAAGGGTCGAGCTTGCCTTGCCTGCGGAGAAAGCTCGTCAGGTCCTCGCCACGGAGCAGCTCCATGACGATGTACGCCTGGTCATCCGCAACCCGCCCGAAGTCGAACACTGCCGTGATGCCGGCGTGCTGGATCGCGCTCGCAGCCTTCGCCTCGGTGAAGAACCGCTCGAGGACCCCCGGGTCCTTCGTGAACTGCGGTAGCAGAACCTTCACGGCGACGGCACTGCCGAGCATCACGTGCTCGGCGCGATAGACCACGCCCATCCCGCCTTCGCCGATCTGATCGCGGATCTTGTACTTGCCGACAACCCGCCCGATCACTGCGCTCGCATCGTATCACCGAGCGGGTGGGCTCGCCTCGAGGATGGCGGCGCCTGCCTGGTCCGAGCACACGAGAATCGCGAAGCGCTCGACGTGGTCGAGGTCATTCGTCGACAACGTCGAGTAGTCGAACCAACCGCGGAGATCGGTGTAGCCGTCCTTGTAGAACGCTACCTGGCCGCCCTGCTTGCGCGCGTACACCTTGACGTAGGTCGCCGGCAGCGCGGCGTGATCCGACGCGCGGCTGACCCGAAGCTGACCCACCTGGTGCGAGACGTTGACCGATAGATCGTTTGCGTAGTGAACCTTGGCCACCCGCATCCCGACCCCGACTGCCTCGACCACGACGTTCTTGCCGCGCAACGTGGCTGGCCATGCAACCCGCAGCTCGGGTGGGAGCTGGGCGAGCTGCTCGCGGTGTCCTGGCTCGATGAACGAGAACCGCGAGACGTCGCTCTGCACGAAGGGCTGCCGGGAGAACAACAGCTCGATATCCATCTCGAAGAAGCGGAGCTCGAGCGCTCCAACGTGCTGGCTGCGGATCACGATACCGTCGCGATCGAGCGCGAGATCGAACGCCGGCTGCTTCGCCGCGAGCTCCGCGTGCTGCTGCTCGCGGCTTCGTGCATCGACGATGGCGGGTGCTGCACCTTGGATCTCGTCGAGCATCGCGAGGAGCGCGCCGAAACGGTTGCGCCAGCGATCGACGGGATGCTCGCGCCACTTGCTCGCCACCTCGCGAGCGCGAGGCAGCTCGGCCGTCACGCATGCCGCGTAGGCAACGAGATAGTCGTACTGCATGCGATCCGCGAGACCATCCGGGACTACGCGCTCGAGCGTGCGAAGGCCGTCCTCGATCCGATCCTGGGCGAGCAAGTACGCCGTCGCGGCGAGCAGATCCTCGGGCGTCGGCGCACGGCGATGCGCCAGCAGATCGAGGAACCGCGTGTACTGGGCGGCGAGCCCGTCGTTGAGGATCCGCAGCTTCGCTCCGAGCCGGTGCGCGCGCGCGTTGACCAGTGGTGAGTACTCGAGGTGCTCGTAGGCGCCGAGATCCTCGGCGTCGAGGCCGACCATGTCGAGAACGGGCCCGGCACCGAGCAAGCGTTCGGCGAGGCTGCGGAGATAGACACGAATCCTCGGCTTGTCGACGTGCTGCAGCGCATAGCCCCACAGAGTCTCGTCGAATGCGTGGCGCTGCTCGAGCACCGCGATCAACGTTGCGTAGGGCGAACGCTCGCGCATTCGCCACGCGATGCGAGTCAGATCGATCGCGGCGAGGTTCGCGGTCTCGAGGAAGGCAACCACGTCATCGATCGGTGCTCGCTGCGACAGGTAGGGCCACGAGCGCGAATCCGGCGCGGCTCCGCCATTGACGACCTCGAGGGTCCTGCCCGGAGCGGCGGCGACGATCGTACCGCCGCGGCTGACATGGACCGGGAACTGCCCCCAGCTTCCCGATGCCGGGAAGTAGAACGAGTACTCGTGGCCGTGCGTCCCGTAGGGCTCGAGCACGACATCGATCGTCTGCGTCGTCCGGGATCCAGAGACCGGGATGCTACCGCGGGGGATCTGAACAAGCGCCGCAATCCGCTGCCGAGAGCTCGTCGGGTTGGCGAGCACGACGAGGCACGTGTAAACGATCCCGGTCGCGAACGGACCTTCGACGTACTTGTCGACATGCTCGCCGTTGACGTACTCGTGGCGATCATCCGCGCGGACGAAGCTCATACCGACGACGAGCGGCGGCCCCACCGAGGTGAGCTCGCCGTCGACAAGCTGCGATGATCCGGCGAGCGCGTTGCCCGCGGCGGCGATCGTCAAGCGCGCTCCGTCGGCCGTGATCGCATGTGCCGCCGGGGAGAACGGGAGGTCGGTCACCGCGAGCGCGCACATTGCTTCGGCGAAGCTCGCTGTGGCCAGGCCGAGTCCGGGCGACAGAAACGCTCCGTCGCGATGGAGGGCGAGGTCACGCCACAGCCGGTTGGGCACGATCATGTCGGCGCCGCTCTGCGCGGGCGTGCGGTGGTACCAGTTATTCTCCGCCCACTCCTGGGTCCTGTCGACCGTCCGATACATCGGGGCCGGAGCGAGTGCGTTCGCTTGCTCGAAGTCCGCCTCGAGCGCGTCGAGGTCGTCACCGCGCGCGCGGCCACGCTTCGCGGTCTCCTCGCGCTGCATCGTCTTCGCGGCCATCCGGCGCGGTGACTTCGGTACTGGCGGCGGTGTCGCCGAGGCCGCTCCGGATCCTGGTGCCGAAAGCATCGCCGTTGGCGTCGCCATCGGCGCCGCAGCGCCCTCGGCGAAGTCGTAGGCGTAGTCCTGTGCAGACGCGATCGTATCGTCGGCATCGAGCGTCGACGCACCGATGAGCCCGTCGATCAACCGGGTATCGAGGGCCGGATCCGGCGGCAGCACCGCGACCTGGTCGCCGAGGATCCGACCGATCGCATCGCCTGCCGGGATCCGCCGGACGAGCAGCGCTCGCTCGAGCGCATTGAGCCGCGCGAGGGCGCCAGGCTCGAGGTACGGCGTGAGGTCCGCGCCGATCAACCAGTGATCGAGAAACGTCTTCGTTCGCTTGTGTGCCAGGTATGGCGCCACGACCGCGTCGAAGAACGGTCGGTCCTTGAAGTAGAGAAAGAGATGCAGCTCGTGGCACGCATGCTTGCTGTAGCGCTCGCTCCGCTCGTGGTCGGTCAGCTCGTGCCACTTCGTGACGAACGCGAGCTCGCGGAGCAGCGGCTCATCGCGCAACGCGAGTAGATACGCGTGTGCGCGTTCCACGCTGTCGACGAGGTGAACCTTCGCGGTTGCGAGGTCTTCGATCACGAGCTGATCGCCGGGGCGCAGCGGCTGGATCTCCTTGTTCTGGGTCGCATGACGCGCGGGATCGAGTGCGATCCGGAGCCGGAGATCGCGAGGAGCGAGCGGCGTCTCGGGCAGAGACAGGAACCGCACGGTCGCGCCTGCCGGATCGTCGATGACTACCGTGACACACGCGGCTCCACCGAGCTCCGCGAGTGGAATGCTGACGAGCCCTGTCTCGTCCGGCGCGAGGTTCGTCAGGACCGCGGGCGGTTCGCCGAGGAAGTCGTAGCTCGTGAACGCCTCCTCGGCTCCGCCGCCCGCCGTTCCGCCGACCCGTCCTTCTGGCCCGCTCGCGTACGCCTGCGCGCGAGGCGCGTGGGGAGCAAAGCTCCCGCCGGCCCGCGCGTGCGCGACGTCCGTGGTCGTCGTACGCCGCGACCATGGATTGAGCAGCAGGGTGGGGCGGTCGAGCAGCAATCCCGGATAGCGCTTGGCACTGCGGCGATCGAGGATGTACCGGTACTCGTCTCCGAGCTCGCGGCCCGACACGTAGATCGCGCCGCGCGGGCGATCGGTACGCCGGCCGACCGCACGCGGACCGATGTGGGGCAGCGCGAGAAGCGAGGAGATGAACTTCGTCGCGAGCACGTGCACCCGCGTTCGCGCGCCCGGATCGCGCAGCTTGATCCGCAGCCCATCGGTCACGGTGAGCTCGACGATCGAGGGTGCCGCTCGCGACAGCTCGCCAACCTCGTGCGCCGAGAACGCGACGTTCCGATGTTCGACGCGAACGTCGAGCACGGTGATCGATACCTGCACCACACCGGGCGCCCGCAGCTGGTAGTCGCCGGCGCGGAGGCCGCGAATCACGATGCTGTCCTCGAGCGCGACCAGCGTGACCTCGGGGTGACGGATCGGCACGCTCTGGGTCTCGACCAGCGACATCCGACGGATCACCTCCGCGGCCGTGCGGCTCGGTGACAGCGGAATCACGACATCGCTGCCCGCCGCAGCCTGGATCCCGAGTGCGCCGAGGTGATCCTCGATCCACCAGCTCTGGGTCGTGCCGCCGAGCGTCGCCGTGATCCGGGAGATCCCCGGAAGCGCGCCGAGCTCGATCCGGCCCTGCTCGTCGGTCGCCAGCTCGAGGTTGAGCTGCATCCGCGACCAGCGATGAGTGACTCCGACCGTGACCGACCGCTGCGCGCGTGGCTCGCCGGATTTGCCGAGTGCCGAGATCACGAAGCCGGCCGTCGTGCGCGCGAGGAACAGCGCCTCGATCGACGCAGTTCGGTGGATCGCACCGACCTCGAACGTGCGGCCGTCCTGGACCTCTTGCTCACGCTGCTCGCTACGGACCTCGACCGCGCCTCGGACCATGATCGCGACACGTGCGGTGTCGTCGCCCATCGGCCACTCGAGGATCGCTGCATCGTTATCATCGAGCACGAGGGGCAAGGACTTCGTGGTCGCCACGCCTTGCGCGTCGGTCAGCGTCACTTCCCAGATCGGGTGCTTGATCGCGGCCGCCGAGATCGGAGCACCGTTGTTCGTCAGCTCCGCGCGCACGATCGCACGTGCGGGTCGACCGGCGGTGAGCCCCTGGCGATCGAGCAGGATCGTCGTCGCGAGCTGATAGGTCTCGCGATACAGCACGATGTCCTGCACCGTGGCGAGGTCTCCGGCCCAGAGCAGCGCGGGCGTGCGGCCAGGCGCCGTCGAGAACGGCACGACGAAGGCCCCCTTGTCGTCGGGGATGTACTCGCGGTCACCGATCCACGCGCGCGCGTCGGGTCGGACCCGACCCGCTTCGTCGACGATCGTCACGGAGTGACCCGCAGGACCGATCCGCATCATCTGGCGGAGCCGACCCTTGTGGATCACGGCGCGGCTGGACATGCCGTTGCCGATCAGATCGATGACGTACGTGCCGGGACGCGCGCACATTGGCAGCGCGATCCGGCGGCGGACACGACGCACCGCGGGCTCCGTGAACCGCAACACCTGC
Source organism: Deltaproteobacteria bacterium (assembly GCA_013813945.1). GTDB lineage: Bacteria > Myxococcota_A > Polyangia > Haliangiales > Haliangiaceae > JABFXX01. The sequence continues at coordinate 7,413 of JACCQV010000794.1, forward strand.
TCGTGACTCGCAGCCAGTCCATCGAGATCGAGATCTGGGCCGACCTCTCGCTTCTGGTTCTGGAAGTACGCGAGTGGATCGATCCGGAACACTTTGACGACGAGCTCGGGCACATGCTTGACGTCGACGTCGAGTGCCACCGCGTCGTCGATGCCGAACCGCGTCGGGTTGTGCGGGCACCACGCGAGCTCGATCCGCTCGCGCAGCGCGGCGGCGGGCGCCGGACCGAGTGTCAGCGTCGAGCGATCCGGATCGCCGACACCATGAAGTAGGCGTGCGGTCGCGATCTCCGCGTCGAGCCACTTGCGGTCGATCCAGCGAGCGAACTGTTCCGCACCATCGAGGGACCCGGCGATCAGGTCGCGGACGAGCTGCTCGTCGTTTCCGGCCGGCGGAAGCCCGGTGACGCTGCGAAGATCGGAGCCGAGCTGCGCAACGTGCTCGCGGCGGACGCGGTCGAGGTAGTCACGCGGCAGATAGCTCGCGGCTCGCGGCAGCTGCAGATATGCGGTGACCAGCTGGTGCTCCGGCGCCACGCCGAGGCGGCGGTGGGTGTCGAGCAAGTGCCACAGGACGTGGACCTTCAGCGTGTTGATCGCATCCGGCAGCTCAGCCACGAAGCCCCACAGCGCGAGGAGGTACGCGTGGCGCGCCTCGCGATCGAGCTCGAGGTCAACGCTCGCGCGCGGCGGAGTCATCCGCCGGACGACCGCGGAGACCCAGCCGAGGTGACCGCGCAGCTCGGGACGCAACGCACCGAGCGCGAGCAGCTGCTCGTGGGTCAGCTGATCATGGATCGCGATCGAGCCGAACCCTCCGCTCTGCTTGGCGTCGAGGTCGCGCGCGATCAGCTCGACGAGAGCGGGGTGTGGCGTGTGTCCGATCCGTCCGAGCAGGACGCGTCGCCTCGTCGGATCGAGATCGCGATCGAGCAGCTCGTAGAGGCCCTCGTCGGTAACCTGCGACAGGTTCGTGTCGTGATCGGAGGCTTGCTGGAGCAGGCGCTCGCCATCGAATGCATCCGGTGCAACGCGGGTTGGCCGCGTCGGATCGAGCGTCTCGACCTCCGCCTCGTGCCAGTGGCTGACACCGAACCAGTCTCGGACCTTGTCCGTAGCGCGTCGCGGAGTGTCGCTCGTCACGTGCAGCAGCAGCTGCCTGAGCTGCAACCGCCGATACCGTTCGGACTGTCCGTGCCGTTCGGGCCACGCCTTGATGATCGTCTCTGCCTCGTCGAGCTTGCTGGCGTGCTGCGCGCGGAGGCAGCGGTAGTAATCGTGATCCTCGCTACCCGGCAGTAGCTGGTCGAGCGCGGCCTCGCGGTCCTCGAAGAGGGCGAGTGCCTCGCGAAGTTCCAGGTCCATCGAGCGAGCCTACCTGCTAAGGTTCCATGGATGTCGCTGCGGTCCCTCCTCGCACTGATGATCGCGGCGGGAGTGGCCTACACCCCGTCGCCGTCGTCGGCGGAGACCACGACGACCCGATCAAAGATCGAAGCCTCGACCAAGAAGTCGAAGTCGAAGTCGAAGGCGAAGTCGAAGATCAAGAAGAAGAAAAAGAAGTCGAAGAAGAAGAAGAAGAAGTCACGCAAGAAACTGATCTCGCGCACCCCGTCGAAGTCGAGCCTGCGCCGCACCGACAACATGCCGCTCGGCTACGAATGGCCGCCGAACAAGAAGATGCTCGCGGCGGAGAAGGCCTGTCAGACCGAGCTCGATGTCGCGGGCGTCGATTGGAAACCGGCGAAGCCCGAGGGTCGAATCGTCGCAGCGCTGACCGTCACCGATGCGGACGGCACGATGACTCTCGGCGGCATCAAGTACACGAGCCACTATCGCAGGGGGCCCCACAAGCTCGACTGCCAGCTCGCCCTCGCGTTGCACCATTTCGGCCCCGACCTTCATGCTGCTGGCGTTCGCAGCGTGAAGTTCGGCAGCATCTTTCGGTGGACCAACGTGCGCGTCAACGGTGAGACCAAGAACATCCTGTCGCGCCACGCGCTGGGCATCGCGATGGACATCGTGTCGTTCACCGACGAGACCGGGCGCGAGGCGAATGTCGAAACGGATTATCCGACCGGTGATCCGCTGTTGCTCGCCGTCGAGGCGGCAGCAGAGGCGAGCGGCAAGTTCCGCGTCTTGCTCACGCCCAAGAACGATCCCGTCTCGCACCGCGATCACTTTCACATCGAGGTCGCGGTCGACTACACGCGCTCTCACCACACGGCCGCACTTCCGTGAAGCTCGCCGCGCTGCTGCTGGCGCTCGCCGCGTGTGACGGCTCGTCCATGGACTCGCCCGATGCCGGTACCGACGGCGCCGTGGGCTCCGATGCGCCGCCTGGCTGCACGCGTCCCGCGATCGATGCCACCTGGTTGCAGAGCCAGCTGACGAGCTGGGTGGCAGGGCTGGCGAGCGCACCACGCGCAACCTCGACCCAGCGCACCACGGCGCGGACGTACCTGATGAACCAGCTCGCCACGATCGGCTGGACTGCGCAGCTCCACATGTACACGACGGGCGCGAACGTCCACGTCACGATCCCGGCGACCATGGGCACGGGGAAGGAGATCCTCGTCGGTGCCCACTTCGACACGGTCACGAACAGCCCCGGCGCGAACGACAACGCGAGCGGGGTCGCGGTGGTCCTGGCCGTCGCGCGCTACCTCGTGGATGTCCCGTGCCGCACCGCGCCCGTGACCATCGTGCTGTTCGATGGGGAGGAGAACGGGCTGCTCGGCAGTCGGGCCTACGCACCGACCAAGACCGCCGCGAATGTCCGCGCGGTCCATACGATCGATCAGGTCGCGTGGGATCAGGACAACGATCTTCGCTTCGAGCTCGAGGCACCCACGCCGACCCTGGAGGCGGAGTACCGGGCCGCGGCGCAGGTCGTCGGTGCGCTCGTCACGACGGTGCCGACCGAGGGTACCGACCACCAGGCGTTTCGCGAGCGCGGCTTCGCGGCGATCGGGCTGACCGAGGAGTACGTGGGTGGTGACACGTCGCCGCACCGCCACCTCGCGGGCGACACGCCGGCCACCGTCGATACGTAACTGTCCGAGCATCGACGTCGCCGTCGAGGAATCGCGGCGTTGCGTGGCTCAGGGCGTAGGGGCCGGCGCAGAATCGTCCGGCGGTCGCCAGCGGTGGGGCAGCAAGTTGATGATGTC
>JACCQV010000804.1 GCA_013813945.1 Deltaproteobacteria bacterium
GGGACGACCCACCGGTTTGCGGTCGGCTGGTCGGAAGCTGCGTTTGGTCGTGGCGAATGGCACGGCGCGGACCAGCACGCGCGCAACGACGTCATCGTCTGCGAGACCACCGAGTTCGTCAGCCGGCGGGCGGGCCGGATCTATCGCGCAGGTCACCTGCTCGAGGTGGCATCGCTGGATCAAGGCGATCAGTTGATCGTGAAGCGCCCGACCGGTGAAGCCGTCCGACCGTCACGTACCGCGCGAGGGCGTGCGGTGGTCCGGCCGGGCGACATCATCGAGCTGACCGACGGACGGACCGGGACGGTGCGCCTGCTCATCCAGCGGGTGACCGAGTAGCCATGGCTCCCGTTCGTAAAGAGACCGTCGATCAGTTTCGCGTCTCGTTCGCGGAGCTCGCGAAGACCAAGCGTGGCGACGTCGTACAGGTCGATCCGTTCCTGATCGCGCGTGCGATCGCAGCGGTCATGCGCGAGTGCACGGTGCGGTCAGCAGCGGGCCGCTCGATCCTGTGGAACGAGTACCGGATGGTTCTCGCGCGCCAGGACTTCGATCTCGTGCGCTCGCTGCAAGGGCCGCTCGAGAAGGATCTGCAGCAGGTCCTCACGCAGGAGGCAGCGGCGCGCGAAGCGGACCTCGTCGGCGAGCCGCGGATCACGGTGGTGTTCGACGAATCGGACGAGCTTGCCGCGGGGCAGGGCGTGGTCCGCGTCGCGTTCGTGCCGACCGAGCGCCTCGTCCAGCCGCGAGCGGGGGAGATGACAGTGCGGCTCGACAGCTGGGCCGTCGCCGGTGAGATCGTCGCGCGCGCGCCGAAGGCACCGACCGACACGATGTTCGTCGACGATTCGGCGGGCGCTGGCGGGGAGCGCTGCACGCTGCAGTGGCCAGGTGGCGAAGCGAGGCTCGAGGTCGGCGTGACGATCGTGGTCGGCCGACCCCACGCCGAAGCGCCCGCGCGATTCATCTCGCTGACCGGCGCCGGCGCTAAGGTCAACAAGCAGCACTTCTGGATCGCGCTCGGGACGTCGACCGTGCGGGTGGGCCGGTTCGCGACCGCGAACCCGGTACACGTGAACGGACAGGCGGTGGTGGCGGCGGAGGAGCTCGAGGCGCCGCTCCCCGTCGAGATCTCGCTGTCACGCGGCGATCTGATTCTCACCGTGCGGCGACGATGAAGCGCGGCTTCGAGCCGCGGCTGCTGTTCGAGCTCGGTGCCCTGATCGTGATCGCGCTCCTCGCGTGGATTCTCGGCGGAGCTGCGACGACCGCATGGCTCGCCCGGGTGGCGCGACTCGAGGGTCTCCAGGCTCCCTCACCGGCGGCGGTGCGAGACCTGGCGCGCAGCGCGGAGCTGCAATTCACGATCGGCATCGGCGTCCTCGCGATCGCGCGCTTCATCGGGCACCGGCGTGCACGCGATCCGATCGATGTTCCGTGGTTGCTGCCGTGTGCGCTCGGCGCATGCCTCCTCGGGCTCGTGATCCATCACGCGACCGTCGAGGTCAGTGGGGGCGCCGTCCTCGTTCCCTCCGCGGCGAGCTTCGCGCAGGGCGTCCTGATCGGATGCGTGCTCGCTGCGGTGGTGCTCGTCGTGCCGGTCGACCTGGCCGAGCTCGCAGCGCGCGCCCGGGTACCGATCGCGCTGTCGATCGGCGCGATCTTCGCGGCGCTTGCGGTCGTGGGCAGTGGTCCCGCCGGATCGGGAACGCGGATCAACCTCGGACCGATCCAGCCGATCGAGCTCGTGAAGCCACTCGCGATTCTGTTTCTCGCGGCGTTCCTCGGTGCGCGTGCCGCGAAGCTGCGCTGGCAGCGCCAGAAGTTTCTCGGGCTCCGCTGGCCGCGCCTCGATCTGCTCGTGCCGGCCGTGCTCGTGCTCGTGCTGATCATCGCCGGCCTCTACGTCATCGGTGATCTCGGTCCGGTCTTGCTGCTCGCGTTCCTGTTTCTCGGGATGTTCTATCTCGTCAGTCGTGCCACCGGATGGGCCGTCCTCGCGCTCGTCATCGTTGGCGTCCTGCTCGCGATCCTCGGCCGCTGGCCCGAGCTCGCCGGTGGCGGCACCGTGCGGACCCGGCTCGTGATGTGGCAGGACCCGTGGAGCAACGGGCTGACGTTCGGCAGTCAGCTCGGCGAAGGACTGTGGGCGATCGCCGCAGGCGGGTGGACCGGGCAAGGCCTCGCGGACGCCGCGATCCCGATCCTGCCCGCAGGCAAGACCGACCTGATGCTCGCGACGATGACCGAGCAGATCGGCGCGCTCGGTCTGCTGGCGTATCAGCTGCTGCTCGCAGCGGTCGTGTTCGCGAGCCTTCGCGTCGCGGCGCAGGCCCGAACCACGGAGCGCTCGCTGATCGCGGGCGGCGTCGCGATCCTCGTGCTGGTGCAGTGGATCGTGATCCAGGCCGGAACCCTCGGCCAGCTGCCGCTGACCGGCATCGTCGTGCCGTTCTTGTCCGCGGGTCGCAGCAGCATGGCGATGTTCCTCGTGGTCGTCGCGCTCGTTGCCCGGATGGCCGCGGACGGCAGGCCGCGCGAGCCATCGGTCGAGCTCGCGGAGCTCCACGCCGGAGTGCGCGGCATGGCCGTGTTCGCAGCTGTGGCGGTGGCTCTCGCGATCCTCGCGGGTGTGTCTGCGGCGGCGTGGAACCGGCATGACACGAGTGCGCGCGGAATTGTGACCCGGCTCGGCGACGGCCGGCTCGTGCAACGACAGAACCCGCGACTGCTCGCGCTGACCTCGAAGATCCGCCGCGGCACGATCGCCGACCGCACCGGAGCGCCGCTCGCGAGCAGCGCCTCTGCGACCCGACGCACGTATCCACTCGGCGCCGGGCTCGGGACCCTGCTCGGGGTTCACCCGACCCGGGTGCTCTTGCCGCCGTGGTCGCTCGAACGCCTGTTCGACCATCGGCTGCGCGGTTTCGCGGAGCGTGACGATGCGCCGCGTTCGCCTGATGGCCTCCTGGCGTCGCCCGATCTGCGGCCGTTCGCCGCGCTGCTGGATCTCGATCGTGGTGCGCGTGACCGCGCGATCGCGGCGATCGATGCCGACGTCGGCGCGCGCTCGGTGCGGATGACGATCGATGCAGCCTTGCAGGCAAAGGTCGCGAAGCTGCTCGCCGACGGGCGCGGCAAGCACCTCGCCGCCGCGGCGGTCGTCCTCGATGTCGACACCGGACAGGTCCTCGCTCGCGCGCAGGTTCCGGACTACGACCCGAATGCTCCGGCGTGGCAGAGCCGCGTCCTCGCGAATGACACCGCGTACCTCGCTCGGTTCCGGGGGACGTACGGCGAGTGGCCCGACAAGACCGGCGTCCACGGCATGTTCCAGGCCGGGTCGGTCGCCAAGCTGTTCACCGCGCTCACGGCGGTGCGGACCGGAACCGCGAACGCGAGCTTCGCGTGCACGGAGCGCGACGAGCAGGGGCCGTACTTCACGCGGCGAGGATGGCCCAAGCCAATTCACGACCACTCGGGCGATCGCAATCACGGGTCGATCGGCGTCATCGACGCGATCGCCGTCAGCTGCAACGTGTACTTCGGCCAGCTCGGACTCGCGCTCGGTCCCGATCCGTTCCTCGCGTTGCGCGCGGCGGGCGTCGATATCGGCTACTCGGGTGCCCTGGATCCCGGCGGCGTCGAATCGCGTCAGCTCGCGTCGACCGCGTTCGGCCAGGGTGTGATGGTGATGAGCCCGATGCAGGCGGCGCGGATGGTTGTTGCGATCGCGAGCGGCGGACGCTATCGCCGCTGTCCGCCAACGATGGAGCTCGACGCGCCGTGTACCGAGACCGCCATCGTCGACGATCCGCGCAGCGTCGGCCCGATCATCGCCGGGATGCGGCAGGTGATGACCGCCGGCACCGGTGCACGGTTGCGCGAGCCGGCGGGACTCCGCGTGTACGGCAAGACCGGCACCGCAGACGTTCGCGGCTTCCGCGGTGAAGAGCCGTTCGGGATCCGCCCGAAGCAGGTCGCGTCGCCGCACTCGTGGTTCGTTGCGTTCGCGGAGCCCGCTTCCGCGATCGAGAACGCGGTCGACACGCCGGGTCGCCTCGCGGTCGTGGTGGTCGTCCCACGAGGTGGCACGGGCGCCTCGGCGGCAGGACCGATCGTGATGCAGATCTTCGCTGCAGCCCGTGAGGCTGGCTACCTGACGTCGACGCCGTGACCGCCCGCTAGCAAAGGAAGTGAGGGCGGGTCGCACAGCCCGGCCCAGCACAGCCGGTACGTCTCG
>JACCQV010000814.1 GCA_013813945.1 Deltaproteobacteria bacterium
TCGGCCAGCTTGGCGCGCACGGCGTCGGCGCGCTGGATCCGCACGGGGGTCAGCACGATCTGGCCGGCGCGTGCCTCGACCTCGAAGTATTCGGCTGGGCCGACCGCCTGCGTCACAGCCTTGGGCAGCGTCAGCTGGTTCTTGATGGTGAGCTTGGCAAGCATGGCAGCGACATAGCTAAGTAAGGATTCCTTACTTTAGCGCAGAAGCGCTCTTGTCGTGGCGGTCTCATCACCTCGCTCGAACCTCGGCTCATCCCACCAAGGAAAGAACCCCGGCATCTCCTTTTACACCCGATCGGGAAGGCCGCCTTCCGCTTCTCCAGGAACGCCCCCACCCCCTCGCGCACATCCTTCGACTGCCCGCGCGACGGGATCGCCCGGCTGTCGATCCGATGCGCATCCATCGGATGCGGCGCTGCCGAGAGGCGCCAGAGCCAGGGGTCACGAAGTCCCTGTTTAACGCATCGCAAATGCATTACATTGTGGAAATGAAAACCGCGACCATCCCTGCAGTTCGTGTCGAACCCGAGTTGCGTGCCGAAGTGGAATCGCTGCTCGGCGAGGGAGAAACCGTGTCCGAGTTCGTCGAGGCCTCGGTCCGGGCAAGCGTTCATCGCCGGCGTGCCCAGGCCGAGTTTGTCGAGCGCGGCCTGCGGTCCCGGCAGGATGCCCACCGCACGGGCAGCTCTGTGGAGGCCGGTGTCGTGGTCGAGGCGCTGCAGCGCAGGCTCGACGCGGCGCGCAAGCGCCTCGGCAAGACGCGCAAGTGAGTTTCCGGGTTCGCCTGACGCGTGAGGCGCAGGCCGACCTCGAGCGACTGTTCGATTTCGTTCTCGAGCGGGAGCTCGCCCGCGAAAGTGGCGATCTCGCGCTCGCGGAGCAGGCGCTCGACGCGATTCGCGCCGGCCTCGCCACCCTGCAATCGTCTCCCTTCACCTGTCGCAAAGCAGGCAGCAGCCCGTTCCTTCGCGAGCTGATCATCCCGTTCGGGCGAAGCGGTTACGTGGCGCTGTTCGAGATCGAGGCTCCCGCGAGCGTCTTGATCGTCGCCGTGCGGCATCAGCTCGAAGACGACTACCACTGAAGATCCGGGATGTCGCGAGCGCCATGGAGTACGCGAAGGACGTCCGCGGCGTCATCTCCGACGACGTACAGAACGACGTAAGGGAAGGCGCCCAGCCCCCCGCTGCGCAGGTCAGGGATCTGCAACTCGTGCGCGTAGCGTGGCAACCGATGCCCGGCTCACGCGCAATGAGCTCGAACGCTTTCTCGACGGCGTCGATGAAGCGCGTGGCTGTCTCGACGCCTGCCTCCAGGAGGTGGTGGTCAACGTCGTCGTCGATGTCTCGCAGCGCCTGCCGGCTGGCAATGACAGGCTTGCGCTGCGCCGCCACGCTCTAACGGCGACGGGCAGATCTCGCAGCGCCGCCGGTGGCGCGAGGACGCTCGGCGATCTTCTCGCGCAGCGATTGGAAGCACGCCGCGTCGGCCAGCTGGCCGCGCCCTGAAGCCATGCCATCCAGCACCAGCTTGCGCAAGTGCTGCCGATCCTGTTCGCGGCATAGCAGCTCGCGAACGTACTCGCTGCTCGTGCCGAAGCCGCGAGTCGCCACCCGCTCATCGACAAAGTGCTTGAGCTCCTCGGGGAGCGAGACGTTCATGGTGAGCACGGCGAAGACGCCGCCGCCCGCGTACTGCAGCTCGATCGCGTACTGGGCGCTGGCGACGGAGCCGGCGGTGCCGAGCGAGGTCGAGGCGCTTCGAGGTGTAGAGCTGTCCGCCCGGCTCGGCGGCGACGACTTTCGTGCCGTCGGCCGACGAGGCGACCGAGTACCGGCGTGATGCCGATCTTCGCGACCGCCGCCGGGCGAGCGTGCAACGCCGGCGTGCGCAGGCCGAATTCGTTGCCCGCGGCCTGCGCTCGCGGCAGGAGGCGCACCGCACCGGCGATTACGTCGAGGCAGACGTGGTCGTCAGCGAGCTGCAGCGCAAGCTCGACGCTGCGCGCAAGGGCGCAGGCAAGTCGCGCAGGTGAGCTACCGGGTTCGCCTGACGCGCGAGGCGCAGGCCGATCTGGAGCGCTTGTTCGACTTCGTCGTCGAGCGCGATCTCTCCCGTGAAGGTGGCGACCTGACGCTTCGGAGCAGGCGCTCAAGGCCATTCGCGCAGGCCGGGCCACGCTGCAAACCTCGCCCTTCACGTGCCGCAAGGCCGGTCTTCGAGATCGAGGATCCGTCGAGCGTGTTGATCGTCGCCGTCAGGCATCAGCTCGGGACGATTACTACTGAAGAGCGGTCAGGGAGCAACCGCTCCGCAGCTCGATCATCCAGCGTGCCACTGCCCGCGTGCTGCGTAGTCGCCTCAAGCGATCGCCGCGGCGAGGGGCACGACCTCCACCCGCTCGGCCAGCCGATAGCGTCGATCGCCCGGATAGACGACGTAGAGCGCGTCGAGGTCCAGGTCGGCCAGGGCGACGCGCATCGAGGGCGTCATTTGAGGCGCGTCGGCGCGTTTGAACTCGATGCCGACACG
>JACCQV010000858.1 GCA_013813945.1 Deltaproteobacteria bacterium
AGGTCGGCGAGCTGGTGCTCGTCGCTGATGAGCTCGCCTTGTTCGCTGGTGATTCGCAGCGGGAAGAACTCGATCTCCGCCACGTGCTGCGCGAGGAAAGCCCGGAGCCGCGGCGAGACGACGAGCGCGCCGAAGCCCGCGCCATGCACCCAGTCCGGAAGCTTCATCGGGAGCTCGGGGTTCATCGTGGCCGTTGGCGTCTCGTCGGTCGGCGCCTCGATGCTCTCGCTCGAGCAAAGATCGCCGTCGAAGCCGTCGAGACCCGAAAGCGACCCGTACTCGGGCAACGAGAGCCCCGCGTATCCCAGAACGGAAAAGCCTGTCGTCATTTCGCTCCTGTATGCGGTCGCCGAACTCGAAGCTAACACGTCTGACTCGAGCGCGAGGTGCGGTCTGATCGACTCAGCGCGCGCGATGCGTGTGGGCTTTTCACATCCGTACGACCGCACGTCCCGGAGGGGCTCATGACTGTTCGCACGTAGTGGTGGATCGTAGACTGCGGCATGCAGTTTGGCGAAGAGTTGCAAAGCATGGTGGCCATCGGCGCTGTGACGGCGTCGTCGGTACGCTTGTGGTGCCGAGCTGTCGGGACTGGGCCGTACCGGCTGATCATCGAGCCTGTGGGTTCGCCACCGATCACCGTCGATATCGAGATCCGCGACGGCTCCGCCGATCACACCGGTGCGTGGACCTACCCGGACGAGTTTCCAGGTGCCTCGCGACTCGCGCCGACGACGGCGCACGAGCTTCGGATCGCCGATCACGACGGCTCGGTGGTCGGCTGCGGCCGGTTCACCACGGCACCCGAGTCAGCGAATGCACCGCACGCATTCACGTTCGCGGCCATGTCCTGCCATCAGCCGTTCGACAACAAAGGGGAGCTGTCAGAGCGCTCGCGCTCGATGCTGCGTGTCGCCCACGAGGCAATGACGGTGCGCGGTGCCCAGTTCTTCCTTGCCATGGGCGACCAGGTCTACTCCGACGCACCGCCGGCTCACTCGCTGTTCGACGAAAGCTATTTTCAACGGGTCGCTCCGCCCGGCCGCGCTTCGCTGCTGGAGTGCACACGGGGCGAGATTCGCGCGCTGTTCCAGCAGCGGTACCGGCAGTTCTGGGCGATTCCGGAGCTGCAACGCCTCTACGCCGAGTTCCCGTCGTGGCCAATGCTCGACGACCACGAGATCGTCGACAACTTCGGTTCGCTCGAGGAGCACGCACTGCCCCCCTGGGATTCAGTGCGGGAAGGCGCGCTCGACGCGTTTCACGATTATCAAGGATCGCGCGTGCTCGCTGCGACTCCGGCGGACCGTCCCAGAAGCTTCGATCATGGATTTCGCTGGGGAACGACCGCCGTCTACCAGATCGATAACCGCTCCGAGCGGCGAGCGTATGCGGAACACACGCAAGTAGTCACCCCGGCACAGCTGTCGACGTTCAGCGAGTTTCTGCGAGCGCACGATGATGCGCGCCTGCTGATCATCATGGTGCCCGTCCCCCTGGTGTTCGTTCCGAGCCGACTTGCCAACCTGGCGGGCGCGCTGACTCATCACGAAGGGATCGAGAGGTGGTCGCATGAACGATGCAGGCCGGATCGCGACCGCATCTTCCGCTTGCTGGTCGAGCACGCGCGAGCGCATCCGGCGCAGAAACTTCTGTTGCTCAGCGGCGACATCCATGCCGGCACGGCGTTCCAGATCAAGTGGACCGAAGGGCTCGTCTTTCACCAACTCACCGCGAGCGCGCTGACCAACAAGGAGTCTTTTGTTACGACGTTCCTCACCGAGCTGGCGCCGCGAACCGTGTCCTCGCTGTCGTGCGGAGATCTCGAGGCGGAGGTGTCGTTGGTCGCAGCTGCAGACGGCGCCCCGGCCCAAAACCCATTCGGGCGCCTCAACCTGGGCTTCGTGCACGTCGACGACGACGGCCACCGGACCCGTGTGCAACTGGAGCTCGTCTCGGCGAGCGACGACGAGCGCCCGATCCCGGTGACCGCTTATCTGAGCCCCTGGCTGACCGTCAGCTGAACAACGGCATCGTCACCCCGGAGCGGACTGTGGCTGGGCGAACGGCGGCTTCGCATGGCAGACATCCACGAGCGGACCGGTCGTCAGTCCGTGACGACTCCCAGCCGTCGTGCCCCGTAGACGATGACGCGCTTCGTGAGGTCCACCGTCAGCGTGACGAGCGCGTGTGCCGATCCGTGGTGCGTATAGAACGCATCCTCGTACGTGACCCGAAACCGGCCTGCGCCGTCCGCCTGTGCGCGGAGTGGAAGCGCGAGGGACAGCGGCGGGTCGAACGGAAACGGCCCTCCGTTCCCATCCGTGGGGGCGAGCTCGACCTCGCCGCACCAGAAGCGCCAGTGACGGATGAATCGTTCAGGCTCGACCACCGTTGGCTCGTGCGGTGTCTCGGTCGAGCATGCGATCACGATGCCGGCGGCGCCGAGATCGATGAAGGGTCGCCCCGGCGCCAGCAATCTAGTTGCAGGGCTGCAAGCGAATGAAACCCCAGGTCGAGCGCTTGGTACCCTGGTACGTGCCGTCGCTCTCGTAGTCCGCGTTGAGGATCACCGCGCGGAGCTGGCAGGACCGTTTGCCGAGCGGCTCATGGTTCATTCCGCCCATTGTACGTCGGAGCGGATCCACAGTCTGCTCGATACCGCGCTCCCGCCGTCGGAGCTGCGACCCAGTTGGGTCAGGGCGCCCGCGTCGTCATGTACAGATCGTCCTCCGACTCGAAGTAGATCGTGCCGAGGTCGCTGCTCAGCCACGGATCGCTCTGCGGCCCCGGCAGGTCCAGCTCGAGAATCGGGGTGGGCGGACCGAAGCTCGTCGGCCCGGTGCGCAGTGCGGCGCGGGGCTCTTGGCTCACCGGAAGTGCATTCGCCGTGTAGAAGACGACGCGCTCGCCGAGCCAGGCCTGATTGGGCTCGACACCAGCGGCGTCGAGGTCAGTGGCGCGCACGGGCGCTCCCCACGAGCTCGTCGGCGTCGGACGCGTCGCGATCCACAGGCTTGCCGGTGCTGACGTCTCGTAGCGGGTCACCAGGATCACGAGTCCATCGGGGCTGATCACCGCGGAATCATCGTTCAGTGCGGTCGACAGCTCGCTCACCAAGGTTGGTGGTGACCACGGCGAGGTGCGCGTCGCGCGGGTCGACACGTGGATGTCGAGGGTACCGGTGTCGCGAGCGAAGTACAGCGTCAGCCCATCGGCGCTGATCTCGGGTGTGAGCTCGATCGCGGCAGTGGTCAGCTCGGTCACGGCCACTGGAACGCTCCACCCAGCCGTCGTGGACGGCCGAACCGAACGGTAGATGTCGCCTGCCCCGCTGCGATTGCTCGTGAAGTAGATCTCGAGCTGGTCGTCGGGCAGCGTCGGGTCGTCGTCCTCTCCGGCATAGTTCAGGTCGGTCATCGCGACGGGTGGAGTGATGAAGGGGCGGGTCGGGAATGACGCATCGACGCCGAATAACGCATCCACGGCATCCGTCCTCCGCGCGTCCCCTGGTGACGATGCGAAGTCGATACGGCCGCACCCAGCGCCCACGACGGCAGCGAGGAGGACCAACGGGTGCTGCAGGCATCGCGAGTGCACGAGGACACTCGAACTGTACCGCGCGGAACGTGCAGCGGACTGTCCCAGAGTGTCTTCAAGGCCCGATCTACAAGTCAGTAGAACGCAGCTACCAGAAACGGATCGCTGGAAGCCTCTCTCTGGTAGTCGGTCGAGCTAGACGATTCGCCGTCGCGCGGAACACGTCGTGGCAGCTCGTCCACCGAGAGCCGGCCGGGACGCCCGATGCTCGCCTCCCAAAGACCAGCTCATTTCTGCCCACGCAATCCGTGTGCCCAGGCTCGTTGCGCCCGATTCACGAAAGGATCGACGTTCGCACGCGATCGGAGCGCGCTTGCACGAAGCAGTGCCTTCGACAGCGTGGTTCACGCGCCACACTGACCGTGACTCGTGACGCGCGCTAATTAATGTTGCGTTGGCCTTTCGCGAAGCGTTGGCGGCCGTACGGCTGAATGCGCGGCCGTCTGTCCGAATACCGGACACACCGGCATTCCCGCTCCTTGAAGCCTTTCTCCGCACTGTCAGAACGACGTGATATCCATGATCATGTCTGACCTCGATACGCTCGGTGAGCGAATCGCGGAGGATGCAGCGCACCTCGATGCAGCTACGCAC
>JACCQV010000903.1 GCA_013813945.1 Deltaproteobacteria bacterium
GGCGGAATCGCACCGATCGGGATCTGCGAGCCTCCGCCACCACAGCCAAGCCAGCCGACCAGGACGAGAACGCATGCACCCCGAGGACTCATGCCCCCTTATCGCACAGGCAACGGGAGAGGCGCGATCACGGTCCAACGCTCGCCGTTGATCCCGATCGCGCTACGGTGTATCAACCCCTCGCCGCCGAAATCCCCATGAGCTCCAAGAACTTCCTCCACACCTACCTCCTCGCGCTCGCGGTGATGTCGGCCACGATCCTCGGTTCGGCCTGCGGCGGCAAGAGCACCGGTGCCGTCGAGTACTCGGTCTCGGCGCAGAAGAACTACGAAAAGGGCCTCAAGCAGCTCGACGGCAAGGACTGGGTCGCCGCCTCGAAGTACTTCGGCTTCATCAAGAGCCGGTTTCCGTACTCGAAGTACGCGGTGCTCGCCGAGCTCCGGATGGCGGACGCCGAGTTCGGCGCGGAGCAGTACCTCGAGGCGATCGACTCGTACCGCCTGTTCATCAAGTTCCACCCGACGCACGAGATGGTCGCGAATGGCTACGCGACGTACCGGATCGGCGAGGCGTACTACAAGCAGCTCCCCGGCGACTTCTGGCTGTTCCCGCCGTCGTTCGAGAAGGACCAGTCCTCGACGGAGGACGCCGGCAACGAGCTCAAGACGTTCCTCGACAAGTACCCGGACTCCCCGTACCGCGCGAAGGCGAAGGAGATCATCGTCAGGGTCGGCAAGAAGCTGGCTGACCACGAGTGGTACGTCGCTCGCTACTACTGGGATCGCGGAAAGCCGATGGGCACCGTGATCCGCCTGCGCCGGCTGCTCGAGCGCTATCGCGGTGTCGGCTACGACGAGGAAGCCCTGTGGCTGCTCGGCCGCGCCTATGTCGCTGTCGCGATGCCCGATCGTGCTCGTGGCGTGTGGCAAGAGCTGGTCGCCAAGCACCCACGCAGCGACCGCGCCGACGACGCGAAGTCCGCTCTCGGTGACCTCGCTCCAGCCAAACGCTGATATCGTAGGAGACGATGAGCGTTGACCGGGTCGAGTCGCTGATCGCGATCGGACGCGAGCACTACAACGCCGGCGAGCTCGAGCAAGCGGAGCCATTCCTCGCCGAGGCCGCGTCCGCGCAGCCGAGCTTCCCGGATCTCTACAACATGCTCGGCGTCGTCTATCACTCGCAGGCTCGGTTCCAGGACGCGGAGGAAGCGTTCGAGAACGCGCTGAAGCTGAACCCTCGCTACACCGAGGCCGCGCTCAACCTCTCGGTCACCTACAACGAGCGGGGCAAGTACGATCGCGCGCGCGAGGTCTACACGCGCGCGGTGTCGGCGAGCGTCGGCCAGCCGAACGCCCTCGATCGGTTCGCTCGCGGCAAGCTGGCGAACATGCACGCCGACCTGGCGGCGTCGTACTGCGGCCTCGCGATGTTCGACGAGAGCGTGCGCGAGTACGCGAAGGCACTCGACCTGTGCCCCGACTTCGCCGATCTGCGCGTCCGCCTCGGCAACGTCTATCGCGACATGGGCGTGCACCACGCCGCGATCGCGGAGTTCGAGCACGCCAAGCGCCTGCGGCCCGACTTCATTCCGGCGCGTATCCACCTCGGTGTCACGCTGTTCTCGCTCGGTCGCAAGGACGCCGCGATCGCCGAGTGGCAGCACGTGCTCAAGGTCGACCCGAACAACAAGAGCGCGAAGCTCTACATCCGCATGGTCAACGACGAGAACGGACCGAAACCGGGTAGCGCGCTCGCGAAGTGACGGGCGTCAGTTCGCGGGCTTCGGCATCTGCAGCACGACGACGAAGTCATTCATCGGCTTGACGAGCGTATCGGCGACCCGACCTTCGGTATCGATCACGGGCTGCACGGAGACCACATCGCCGACGCCGCGCCGCTCGAGGCGCTTGACGATCGCCGAGTCGTGGCAGTGACCGTTGCCGGCGAGGATGATCGCGCGGCCCGTCGGCGTCGCGATCAGCCAGTTCGCCGTGGTGTCCGCCATCGTCTCGTCCCAGATCACCTGCACCGTGTAGATTCGCTCCGCGCTCGGCATCTCGGGTGCCGGCCCCTCGGGCGGCTTCGCCGGAGCATCGGGTGCCTTCTCCTCACTCGGCTTGCTGTGCGCGTGCGCTCCGCCCATGCCTTCCATCAGGGCGTCGAACCATGCGCGGTGCGCGGCGTCGTCGAGAACGAGCTCGGGGACCTGTGCCTTCTCCTCGGGCGTCAACGACTCGAGCCCCTTGCGCACGACCTTCTTGGTCAGCTCGCGCGCAGCATTCGCGGCGAGCAGCTTCGCACCCGCACCGACGGCGGCATCGATCGTCGGTCCGTAGAAGCCCCAGTCGTAGCTCCAGCGCTCCTCCCAGCCAACC